>JAQBGS010000381.1:0-8969 GCA_032128535.1 Nitrospirota bacterium | reverse complement strand
ACAAACGATTCACCCACCAAATCAGAAGAGGCATAGCCTAAAATATCACGTGCGCGGGCATTGCCATCAACGACTTGTCCGGCAAGATCGACCACAAAGATAGAGTCTGCTGCCAAATTAAACAAGGCTTTATACCCTGCTTCCGAATCCGACAACTGTTGCGTCCGCTCTGTGACTAAATCCTCCAGTTGATTGGTGTAACGGGCCACTTCCTCTTGCAGCGCTTTTCTGTCGGTAATATCTCTGACGAACCCTCGAGAAAACACGATGGATTGCGTATCAGGGTCGATCAACGTGGTCGAATGGATTTCCACCTCGATCTCTTTTTGTGAGTGCGTGCAAAACACCGTTTCGATGGTACGAGTACCATCCAAGGCCAACCCCCGGACATAGGCCCGAATGGTCTCTTGTTGGTCCGGTGGCACAATATCCCACACCGACATCTCAAGCATATCGGACAGGGCATACCCGAGCTTCTGCAATTCTGTGCTATTCACATGGACAAAACGTCCCGTCGGGTCTAATTGATGAATCATTTCCGGTGCGTTTTCAATCAGATCTCGATATTTTTCTTCTAATTGACCAATTTCTTCGACCTTTTGGTTCAACTGGAAAAACGAACGTTGCAGATTCCCCGCCATAGCATTAAACGTTTCTGCCAACCGCTCGATTTCATCACCCGTACGAATATCAATTTTGTCGACCAAGTTTCCTCCACCAAATTGCTCGACTCCTTCTGAAAGAGCCTGGATCGGCCTAACAATACGACCAGCGACGATAATGCCCACGCCCCACAAAATCACGAATACCGCCCCACCATACGACAACACCTTGATTAACAATTGATCCAACGGCGCATAAGTTTCTGACGGATCTTGGCTGGCTAACATTTGCCACGATTTTCCACCAAAACTTTGAGTCGCCAAAGGTACACCTAAATGTAATGGGGCATAGCCAACAATCGCATGCTGGGCGCCGTGGGAATCAGGGTCAGCCACTAACCAACCGGCTATGCCTTTTTGAAACGCCCCAACAAGACTCGCCGGCATATTATGCTCTTCCAGAGAAAGCGTGGGACACAGAATAGGAATTCCATCAGTCGTCACCAGCATGGCATGACCAGTTTTCCCGGCCGCCACTTCAGAAATCGAACGAAACAACGAATCTCGCCGCAGCCGGATACTGATGGCCCCCACAATCTTCTTGCGAGCATCATCCCAAATGGGTACACCCACATTGAGCACATGGGTCCCAAAACCAGGGTCAAAGGACAAATCGCTCACAAAGGCCTGCATCTCTTGCTGTTGCATGACAGCTTGCCACCAAAGACTATTCCCATGGAAAAATCCCACCTGCGGGAATGAGCTCAACACCAAGGCCCCTTTATTATCCACGACGACAATCGCTAAATAATCCGACTTTCGAATCGCATGCCATTGCGTCAGATAATCCGTCGCATATTTATTTATAAAGACCGGAAATTCATCTTGATTGGATTGAGCCAGCCAACTATCTTGCCATTCCTGAATAAGAGCCTGAATTTCCTCTGCACTTTTATACACATAGCTCTGATTGGAGTTAACCACCGCACTTCGAATGAAGGGAATGGTCGCCAACTGTTGCGCTTCGTTAATACTCCGAATGATTTGTGTCTCGACTTTGCGAGCCACTTCAACGGCGATCCCCTTCATGGTGATCCCGGCAGCTTCCCGTAAGGCCCGTTTTTCTTCGAAATAGGTCAGGAGGAGAGAAAGGATGAGAGGCAGAAGACCAACGAGCACAATCGCAAGAATGGTCTTGCCCTTTAACTGGAGAGGAAACCCAAAGCGTCTCACTTTGGTCACATTACCATACCCATAAAAATGGCAAACTCCTTAGAATACGTTACATTTTGGAAATCCTTTCTCCTGACTGTCAAGGAACAGAGCGAGAGGATTTATTTCCCACGACTTAATAACTTCCCTTCAGCGCCAGGCCACAGGAGAAGGAGTGGGCTTGCCACAAAGATAGACGAATAGGTCCCGACGATGACCCCTAAGAGAAGCGCCAGCGAAAAATCATGCAACACCTCCCCGCCCCAAAGGGTCAAAGGCACCAAGACCAACACCACGGTCAACGTGGTGACTAACGTTCGGCTCAAGACCTGATTGATTCCGCTATTAATAATATCGGAGACCGTCTCACGCCGACGGCGACGCAGATTTTCCCGAATCCGATCGAAGACGACCACCGTATCCGTTAACGAATATCCAGCCAACGTCAGCAAGGCGGTCACGACCAGCAAGGTAATTTCCTTATTCAACAGAAAATAAATCCCCAATACCGCTAACACATCGTGAAACGTCGCAATCGCCGCAGCGACACCAAAACGAAACTCGAAGCGAACCGCGACATACAACATAATTCCCAACAGCGATAACACGATCGCAATCAGCGCGTCTTCTTGAAGTTTCTTCCCAATAGTTGGACCAATGGATGAACTCGAATCAACTACAAATCCATGACTTGGAAACTCGGTTTGAAACGCTTCGATAATCTGTTTGCTGATTTCATCTTCAATCGTGGTTTCGGTTTTGACCCGGATAAGAATCTTTTGGTCTTGCGGAAACTCTTGAAGCTCAGCATCACCCAAACCATGCGTTTGCAGGGCTTTCCTCGCCTCCTCAATACCCAACGGTTTGTCAAATTTGAGCTGCACCGCCGTTCCCCCAGCGAAATCAATCCCTAAATTGGCCCACCCAGCCATAATCCCGACAACAGCCAATAGCCCTAGAAGAACCAGAACACCCGATACGGCAAAGGCGATGTTCCGCTTCCCCATAAAATCAACAGAGGTTTTTCCCAAAATTTCCATCATGGCTGAATCAAGCTCCTCTACAACAGTCACTCGCCGCTTAAATACTCAAGGTTTCCAATTTTCGACGATTCATAAAATCAAAGACAACCTTCGTCCCCACGAACGCCGTAAACAAATTAATGGCTATACCCAGACAGAGCGTAACCGCAAACCCTTTAATCGGGCCGGTGCCGAATAAAAAGAGGGCCAACCCTGTGATCAAGGTCGTGACATGCGCATCCACAATCGTTAAAAACGCCTTTTCAAACCCGGCATCGACAGCCAGACGAACGGGACGGCCAGCCCGCAATTCTTCCCGGATACGCTCAAAGATCAGCACATTGGAATCCACGCCCATCCCGATTGTTAAAATAATCCCCGCAATCCCCGGTAGAGTTAAGGTCGCATTCAGTCCGGACAAAGCCCCTAAGAGACCGATTAAATTCAACGCGAGGGCCACATTGGCGATCAACCCTGAAAGACGGTAATACACAATCATAAAAATCAGCACGAGGGCGCCAGCAATCAGGGTCGTGCGCAGCCCTTTTTCAATGGAATCTTTTCCCAGAGAAGGCCCCACGGTTAAGTCCTGTAAGGTTTTGAGCGGGGCAGGCAGCGCACCGGCCCGAAGGACGACGGCCAAATCATTGGCTTCGTTTGTCGTAAACGTGCCACTGATCACCGCTCGCCCACCACTAATGCGTTCATTAATCCTGGGAGCAGAATACACCTTCCCATCCAACACAATGGCCATCCGCTTTCCGACGTTGGCCGCCGTGACCAAATCGAATTCATGTGCGCCCTTGCTATCAAACGTCACACTCACATTGGGCTCACTAAAGTCCCCGATGGTCACCCGCGCATCTTGCAGTAAATCCCCGATTAACGCGGCGTCTTTTTTCACTAAATAGGGAATACTATAGGTGGAATCATCCAATTCCGCTTCGACCGTTTCAAACAAAATTTCAGCCTCTTCCGGAATTTTCCCGATAAAGTCTTGTCGAACTTTTTCTTCCTGGCCTCGCTCCACCCGTGGTGGCAGATCTAATGCCTCTTTGGATTCATGTAACATTTTGAATTCCAGTAAGGCGGTTTTTTGGATGAGGTCCTTGGCTCGTTGCGGATCTTGAACGCCTGGCAATTGGATCGCAATTTGATTGAGTCCTAATCGCTGGATTAACGGTTCAGCCACGCCAAATTGGTCGATACGGTTCCGAATCGTCTCCAAGGCCTGATTAATGGCTGAGGTTTTGATGCGCTCCACATCGTCGGAACTGAGTTCAAATTCTAGCCGAGTGCCAGAACTTTTCTTCGAGACAAAGCTCGGAAAAGAATCAGCGACCAGTGTCTGCACCTCTTCCGCATCCGATTCCTTTTGCAAATCAATCGAGACGCCATTCGAACCCTCACGGGTCACGCCATCCACCGCAATCGTTTTTTCCGCCAACAGGTCTTCCATGCTCTTTCGCAAACGATCAACCGCAATCTCAACCGCTCGCTCTTCTTCTACCTCCAATACGAGATGAATCCCACCTTGCAAGTCTAATCCCAACGACAAACCTCGGTGACTCAGAATGTTTTTCACGCCATCGGGTAAGGATTGATACAGCCCCGGGAAGGAAGGCAGGGCAAGAATACAGGACACCACGGTGAGCACAAGGAGAAGAAGAAATCTCCCACGAAGTTTTTTCATTGACCTCCACCTCCCCTTGGTGGTTGTAGGCCGGAAATATGATCGCGTTGCAGCCGAATTTTTGTATTATCGGCAACTTGAAGTGTGACGGTTTTGGTTTCTTTATCCATATTGGTCACTGTTCCCCAAATTCCCGATGACGTGATCACCTTATCGTCTTTTTTAATGGCGTCCAACAGTTCTTGTTGTTGTTTTTTCCGACGTTGTTGCGGCAAGATGAGTAAAAAATAAAAAACAACAAAAATCAGGACAAAGGGGATAAGGGACAACAACCCTGCTGATGCCTCAGGGGCAGCACCTCCGACTTGGGCCCATGCTTGGGAAACAAAATCCATATCTACCTCAAATTGACAAAGGGTTTAACATAACACCATCAATTCATAGCGTCCTGAGATAACGGCTCATTAGGCACCAATTCACGACGCCGATAAAAATCGTTTCGATAGTCTTCGAATCGGTTTTCCCTGACGGCGGCACGCAGTTCGGCCATAAGCTGTCCATAATACCAAAGATTGTGCACAGTATTCAGTCGAACCCCTAACATTTCACGAGAAATAAATAAATGCCGTAAATAGGCCCGTGAAAATCGCTGACACACGGGACACTCACAATTAGCATCAATAGGATTAGAGTCCTGTTTATAGCGTGCTTGCTTGATCAGAACACGTCCAGTAGACGTAAACAGCCAGCCAGTTCGACCATGCCGCGTCGGGATGACACAATCAAACAAATCCAACCCTCGCGCGACACCCTCCACAAGGTCTTCCGGAAGCCCGACTCCCATCAGATACCGAGGACGGTCAGGCGGAAGGAGGCCCACCACCGTTTCAATCATCTCAAACATGGCTGGCTTTTCTTCTCCTAACGATAACCCTCCCAAGGCATACCCATCCATACTTAAGTCGACCAACTCCTGAGTGGCTTCCTTCCTCAATTCTGGGAAAACGCCTCCCTGAACAATCCCAAACATCCATTGATGGGCCTTCTTTGGGACGTCGGAACAGCGCTTGGCCCAGCGAGTTGTGCGCTTCATGGCTTCCAGAGCCTGCGGTTTGGTGCAGGGGAAGGTCGGACAATGATCCAACACCATCATAATATCGGAACCCAGCGCCACTTGAATGCCCATGCTTTTCTCTGGCGAGAGCATATGCCATTCTCCGTTGATATGAGAACGAAACCTCACACCCTCCTCAGTAATTTTGCACAGATCGGCCAGGCTGACCATTTGAAAGCCACCACTATCGGTAAGGATTCCTCCAGGCCATTGCATAAATTGATGCAATCCCCCTTGAGACTCAATCAGCTCATGACCAGGTCGAAGAAATAAATGATACGCATTGGCCAAAATCATCTGAAAGCCACAATCACGAACTTCGTGAGGATCTAAGCCTTTGACCGTCCCTTGTGAACCCACAGGCATAAAGGCCGGAGTGTCGATATGTCCATGTGACGTAGACAGCAGACCTACCCGGGCACCAGATGCGGAAGTGTGGTGGACTTGGAAACGATTTACGCCAGACGAGGCGAGGGATTGTTGATTAGAAAGAGTCATTCTGGGTCGATCTACCGATTCGTTACATTTTCTCCGGAGAAGAAATCCCGAGCAATGCGAGACCATTGCGAAGCACCGTCTGCACTTGACGCAGTAGCACCAAACGCGCAGCCGTCACAGCAGGCGTGAGAGATTCATGAACAGATTCTTTTTCAACGCTCAGCCCATGCCCGTTTGTCTCCAATGGCCCTTCCTTGGCCCCGTTGTCAAACACCGCCGTATGGTCCACTGGAGGGAGCACCCGATGCTTGTTGTAATAGGAATGAAATTGCGCCGCAAGTTCTTGAAGATAAAACGTGACACGATGGGGCTCTAACGCGACGGCGCTCCCCTCAAGAATAAAGGGATAGTGCGCCAGAGTCTTGATCAATCCCAACTCTTCTTCATGAAGTAATAACGTCGGATCCACGTCCTGAATGGCCGGGAGAGGCACTTGGCGTTCCTGGGCGACGCGAAACACACTGGCTATTCGAGCATGAGCATATTGCACATAATAGACCGGGTTATCTGAAGACTGTTGCTTGGCCAATTCCAGATCAAAATCCAAATGGGTATCGGCCCTCCGCATCAAGAAAAAAAACTTGGCGGCATCGGCGCCGACTTCTTCCACGACCTCTCGAAGGGTCACAAACTCTCCGGCACGTTTAGACATCTCCATCTTCTGTGTTCCACGCAGCAAACTCACCATTTGCACCAACACCACGCGTAACGACTCCTTGGCATGGCCAAAGGCCTGCACCGTCGCCTCCATTCGTGGAATATACCCATGATGATCCGCACCCCAAATATTAATAAGGGTATCGAAACCACGCGCTAATTTATCTCGATGATAGGCCATATCGGCAGCCAAATAGGTATAGCTTCCATCCTGTTTTTTGACGACTCGATCTTTTTCGTCCCCAAATTCCGACGAACAAAACCACAACGCTCCCTCCTCTTCCTTAGCCAGCCCTCGTTCCCGCAGTTCATCCAGCGTCATCTGAACCTGGCCGTTGGCATGAAGGGTCCCTTCTGAAAACCAGGTCTCGAAGTTCACCCCAAAGGTCGCCAAGTCCTCCTTGATACGATCAAGCAGAATCTGACTGGCCACCTGGGCACAAACCGTCTCAGCCTCATCTAACGGTCTTTCCAATAAGGTCTCCCCATGAGTATGGGCGACCGATTCAGCTAAGGTTTTTATATAGTCTCCATGATATCCATCTTCAGGAAACGATGAATCCTTTTCCCAATAGTCTCGATAGCGTGCATAGACAGACCGCCCTAATAACTGAAGCTGGCGACCAGCGTCATTAATATAAAATTCGCGTAACACCGTGAATCCAGTAGCCGTCAAAAGCGAGGCCATCGCCTGACCCAATGCCGCGCCGCGCCCATGACCCACATGTAAAGGCCCAGTCGGATTCGCACTGACAAATTCCAGAAGAATCCGTTTCCCTTTTCCTATATGACTTGTCCCATAGGAAGACCCTTGCTCCTGAATCGTTCGCAACACTTCTATCCAGCGCAAGGGATGCAGGGTGAGGTTCAAAAATCCTGGCGGAGCGACGTCGATGCGTTTGAATAACTCAGGGAATTGCTCACGAAGATTTGTGGCCAGCACTCCAGCCACTTTTAACGGAGGTTGCCGGACCGTGGATGCCAATGTCATGGCCACATTGCAGGAAAAATCTCCCCATTCCGCGCGTTTTGGAGGTTCCACCATCGGAGAAGGAATCGTCCCCATCGGTAATTGCCCAGACTCCTTAACCTTTTCCAAGGTCGCAGCTATGGCCTCAACCACCTGATTTTGGAGTAATCTCTCCACGGCAATGTATCCTATCTACGCAAAAAATAAGGGTTTTTAACCCGCGGCGAATGTAGCACAGCATTTTTGACAAGGCAAGGATTTCGGTGGCATTCAATATCCCAAACATCAATCCATCCTTCAGCTTTCTCCTAGTTCCATATGCCCAAACCAAATATCCAGATGATCGGGAAATCGTCCTTTGATGAGACCCACAGACTTCAAGGCCAAAAGCTCAACCTCTAACGCTCCTGGAGGAAATACGAATTAAACAAATTTAAGATCACTCATTTGGGGCGAGAGGAGTCTAAAGAAATCTTTCGGGCAAATTCAAAATCGGCAGGGGTATTGATATTCATAAACGTTCTTCCATAAGGGTCAATCTCATGAAAAAATGATTCGTCAAGAATTTCTATGGCGAGATCAGGATGAGTGACCAAATTTTGAATCTTCAGGTCTCCCTCATGAATCTTCTGCTCAATAACCGTGACACAGTCTTTGGAATATCGGGCATGTAAGGGTTGTATCCCCGTTGAAAGTTTCACGACCAAAACATCGCTGGTAGAACGTCCACACATCCGGGCAATGCATTCGGTATTTAAAAAAGGCATGTCGCAGGCAACAACAAAGCTACACGTATTTTTGGCCTCCATCAACCCGGTGTAAAGACCTCCCAAAGAACCTTTATGTGGAATTTTATCAGTGACTAATCGAACAGGAAGGTGTGAACACTCATAGTCCTCTTGAGCAGTAACCACGAGAACTTCTTCAAATACGTTATTCATTAATCGACAGACTCGGTCGAGAAAAGGCTCTCCATCCCAAAGAAGTAACCGTTTATCACGACCCATCCGCCGGCTCTGTCCTCCGCCAAGAACAATGCCAGTAATTTCAGGAAATTTATGGTGTATCGGCATAAAAAAAGGGGGTGGGTTCAACCCACCCCCTTCTCCATACTGGTTCGTCCCCGATCGATCGGGAACCAGATATTAGCTGGTACCTTGCTCTTTGCGACGATTAGACCGTCGAGTCATTATCCAGCCTTCAACGATGACGAGACCTACGGCAGCAAGCCCAGCATACCATTTGGCTTCAGCAGGAATCG
>JAQBGS010000380.1:0-10721 GCA_032128535.1 Nitrospirota bacterium | reverse complement strand
ACATAGGCAAAGGCCGTATGGCCATGGGGAACAGCATGCGTGAAGGAAGTGCCAGCAGGAATGCGCACATCCAGATAGGTGGGCTTGGCCGCAATGCCGGTGACCGCTCCCTCGGTTCCTGCCACATGTCCGGCAATCACTCGTATGGTGGCCCCGTCCTCGGTGGTGACTTCAGGAATCGTTTGCGACGGAATATCTTGATAGCGGGGTTGGGTCATCTTCAGTTTCGCAGGAAGATTGACCCACAGTTGAAATCCGCCATTGCCTTCAGGACGGACCTGGGGCATTTCCTCATGAAGGATGCCCCCGCCTGCCGTCATCCATTGCACATCACCAGCTCCGATGCTCCCGGCATTACCTAGCGTGTCCCGATGATGGACCTCTCCGGTCAACATATATGTCACGGTTTCAATGCCGCGATGGGGGTGCATGGGAAACCCTGCTTGATAGTCCTCGGCATTAGGTGATCCAAAATGATCGAAGAGCAGAAAGGGATCAAGATAATTCAATTGCTCTCCGCCAAGACTACGCTTCAGCCGTACTCCGGCCCCTTCGACCACCGATGTCGGCTCAATAATGGTTTGTATTTTTCTCATTTTTTTATTCATGATTGCCACCTCATACGTCAGCAACGTGATTGATGAATTCAATTAGAATAAGCCCTTTAGGCCGAAGAGGCTTTTGAGTCAAATGTGATACCGACATCCTGTACTTCCCGATACGCCAGCAACCAGACCAAGGATTCATCTTGCAAATCTCCCACCTGGATTCGGTTACCCCATGGGTCTCGAAAATCACAACGAAAATCTGGATGAACATCTAAGCCATATTTCTTGGTGATCTTTTCTCGAACTTCCTGGATTTGCGCTTCATCCTGAACCATGATCCCAAAATGCTTGGTCCGATCAGGACGTAATTCCTTCACTTCAAAGATCGCCAGGAATTGATGCTCACCAAGCTTACACCACGCTGCCCCTTCACCGCCGCGCAGCATGTCGAGGTTAAAGACATCAGCATAAAATTCAACTGCTTTTTGTGCATCATCGACTTCGATCGCCACATGATTCACTCCATACACTTGAACAGGCATGTTGTATTCTCCTTTCACGTATTCCTGAACTCTTCAGCAGGAAATAACTTCTCTGTTTCCCTCATCATCATGATAGGCATCATTCCCAATCCTCCAAAATATTGAGAGGCTTAATGGGAGCTAACACCGCATTTGGATCTTGCTTCCAATCAACTCCCGGCGCATCAACATAGAGTTCAACCTCATTTCCATCCGGATCTTGCAGATAAAGACTTTGAGTGACGGTGTGATCACTCATGCCTGAAATCGGAATTCCTCTTTGCTCAAGTTCCTTTTTCGCTGTACGGAGTTCTTCAAGACTATCTCCTATCTTGATGCCAATGTGATACAGCCCTAGTCTCACACCGGATGGTGGAGCCGGTGCTTCTCCCACTTCAATGAGGAGGATTTCATGATGCGTGCGCCCTGAAGTCAATGCCACGGCTTTTCCACCGAATGTCGTTCCAATTTCTTTAAATCCCACCACTTCTCGGTAGAACGCTAGAGATCGTTCGAGATCTTTCACATAAAATACGACATGTCCTAAATAATGTGCCTGCATGGCGTCCGTCCCTTCCATTTGGTTCTTGCCGCAAAAATCTTGCCCAATGACTCCCTCCCGAAATCCATGCGTGAGGCTTCTTCATGACGACCTCTCTTTCTGACCTTTCGTCTTTCGAATTGACCTCACGTTCCGAAACGGGCTTTTTGGTGTCTGTGAAACACGTGAATTGGTCGAGGGAATTTTTATGCGAACTGGGCCTGTATTTCGCGCAGTCACGGAACCATTGAAGCTATCCCGAATATGCCGAAGTAACCGTTTGGCGACTTCAACCTCACTCGGCTTTAAGGCCTGAACAAAAAACGGCTTCATAAACTCCGCATGCACAGGAAAGACTTGATCAAAAAAATCTTTCCCTTTTGGAGTCAATTGAATATTGGTGGATCGTCGGTCACCATCGACTGATTCTCGTTGAAGAAGGCCCCGGCTCTCTAGACGGTCTAGCACCCCAGTTAACGTGCCCTTCGTCGTCAAGGTATTTTCCGACAGTTGGCCACAGGTCAATCCCGCCGTACCTTCCAATTCGGCAATCACATCAAACTGTCCCGGAGTCAGCCCCAATGATTGAATATGCCGATTCCCTACCCGGTACAAGGCAAGATAGGCCTCGACCAAAGGCCGCAGGAGACTTAAATATGGATCATCCCTGTAATCACGTATGGGCATCGACTCTCCTCCAGCGTTTGACAGCCTGCCTACTTATTACTAACAAGTATAGTACTAGCTAGTATCTTTAGCAAGGCCTTGTCTTGGAAACATATTTCTTTATTGCCCTCAATAAAGAAACAAATGACTACTGTAATTATCTTGCCGTTCACGTGTGCGCTCACCCGAAGGCCTTTCCCTTAGTCTGTAGGCCATTTCCTTCATGACCTTGTTTAAAAGAGCACAACTCCTTGCACGCAACTACTTATTTTATAAGAGTTTTTCAACATTTTGTCTTCTGGGAATACCCTTTGCATTTCGTCTACATAGTTACAAAATTTCCTCTTCAGGCCAGGAGGTGTCACATGATGAAAATTAGCCTGTTCCTTGGAGTGCTTGGCCTAGCTCCCATGTTCTCTGTACTGGGAGGCGAAACTATGAAGGAGCTTCCTGGGAATTCCATGGAGACCACCACGAGCTCTATGGAGCCATAGGTGTTGGAAGGAAAGCTGCTGGCGGTCGATGGGGAATTTTGGGTGATGGAGGATATGAGTGGCAATCAACACCGGGTTCATATTGGAGAAGACACCACACTTCCTCAATCTCCCAAACAGCCTGGAGATTCCATTCATGCAGTCGTCAGCCAAAATGGGCATGCCCAATTAATACAATAGCCCTTATATCCACGGCGGAGGGACTGGTCTTAAGGAAGCTATGATTCCGACCCGCACCCGGGATCTGGCTTCCCATCAGCCACCTTCCCAATGGTCCCTCCGCCACCATTTTTTAGGCCGTCAATCTTAAGGACATGATTATCATGGATATTTTTGGTCTCACCCATCAGTCCACAACAGCAACAAGCACAGCCCTGCGCCCAGAAAGCATTTTGCTTGTTGATGGCGACGACCTTCATCGGTCCTGTCTCAAAGAATTTCTTGAACGACGAGGATATGTGTGCCTGGAAGCAGCGAACGGGATGAAGGGGCTAGACGTGTTGCGACAAGAATCCGTCTCGATCATTATTACCGACAACAATATGCCGGAGATGGATGGATTAACGTTTATTGAAGAGGTTAAGCAAGAGTTCCCCAATGAATTCCTACCTATTTTCCTAATGACGGCTGAAGTCTCCAACTCTGTCCGCCTGCGCGCCTTCAAGAGTGGCGTCTACCGCGTTTTCGAAAAACCTCTCGATTTCCAAGAAATTTGTTATGCCGTTGATTGGGTAGCCAAATTCGACCTGCATACTCCCTTGGCCAAAAGATCTTCCGCTTCGTAACTCCTCGGTCACAGGTTCACCCCCAACCTCTACAGCTAGTTGCGATGAACCTTGATACCCGATACCACAATAAAAAGCTGCCAGAATCTTCTAATTAGGTCAAAAGACGATGAGAATACAGGCGAGGATTTGAGAGGAGTATGAAAACAAAAGCTTATACGTTATGCCCAGATTGCCCTGAAGAACCCCCTACCACGTCTTGCAAAGTCTTCGCGAGCAAGGCTCCGTTAACCGGCTTCATCAGAAATCCCTTGAGGCCAAGTTGCTTGGCCTTCTCTTCAGACATGGTGTGACTAAACCCCGTACAGAGCACAATGGCAATATCAGGACGAATGTCTAACAGCATCTTTGCAAATGTTTCTCCACTCATTGTCGGCATCGTTTGATCGGTCACCACAATATCAAACTGATAAGGTTGGCTACGAAAGAACTCAACGGCTTCATGAGGGTTTGTCTTGGCAACCACCGTATACCCCAGATGTGTTAACACTTGTTCGCCCCACCTCGCCAACACATCCTCATCATCGACGAATAACACCTTCCCCTTCCCATGAGGCCAGTCCATGGCATTGGGACTTTGAGCAGGAAGGACGACATCCAACCGAGGCAGTAAAATTGTAATCGTGGTGCCTTGGCCCATCACACTCGACACAGCGATATGACCGCCATGTCCAACAATAATGCCATGGACCACGGCCAACCCCAACCCTGTCCCCTCACCTAAGGCCTTTGTAGTAAAAAATGGTTCAAAAATCCTCTCCAAGACGTCGCCAGACATTCCCTGGCCTGAATCCTGAATGGTGAGTTGCAAGTACCTACCTGGCTTCAAATCAGAACATTCCTGAATCGAGTGCTCCGCCACCTCAGTCGAGGTAACCATTAAGCTCAAGACTCCCCCATGTTCTCGCATGGCCTGTTCGGCATTGGCACACAAATTCATGATGACCTGGTGCATTTGCGTGGAATCAGCAAAAACCACGGCCGAATCCATCGTGAATGTGGACCGTATTTCTATTGTAGTCGGGAGAGTTGCCCTTACCATTCGTAGGGCCTCTTGCACCATTACGTTCAGGTCAACGGCCTCCCATACTTGGTCAGACTGACGGCTAAAAGCCAATATTTGTTTAACGAGTTCTTTCGCCCGATGGCCCGCTGTTAAGACCTCTCCTAAATAGGAGGTTAACTTCGGCTCTTTTTTGACCTGCGTCAACGCAAGTTCAGAATAGCCCAGAATCGCTCCCAAAATATTATTGAAGTCATGGGCGATTCCCCCGGCCAAGGTTCCAATCGCTTCCATTTTCTGCGTATGTCGAAGCTGCTTTTCACTTTGCTCCAAGGCAACTTCTACACGCTTTTGTTCTGTAATATCTTCGCAAGAGAGTAACAACATATGTTGTTGATTCGGTCCAACAATTGATCGTGAAGTTTCTCGCACCCAAAGCCGCGTTCCATCTTTTTTGACTTTTCGGAAAACTTTTTGAGAAGCCTTATTCATGGAGGTAAAGCACTGTTCAATCTCTTGGCGAAATATTTCTTGATCCTCCGGATCAACCACCATCATCACCGAATGCCCCACTAGGTCCTCATTTTCATACTTCAACATATTGGCACCAAATTGATTGACCGATAAGACCTTGAGATGCTCATCAACCGTGAAATACATGAGTGGTGCTTCATCATAGAGAGCTCGATAACGCTCCTCACTCTCTTGCAGCGCTTCTTGTGCTCGTTTCCGTTCAAGCTCGGCTCCAGCTCGCGCAGCAAACACCTGCAATAATGACTGGTCTTGTGCATTCATGCTCAAAGGCTTTTGATCCATAATCGCCAAATTTCCAACAATATCCCCTTCAGAATTGAAAAGTGGTGTTCCGCAATAGCTCTCAAGATTTAACGCTTTCACTGTCTGATTTTTAGGAAACAACTCCTGAACCCCTTGAGAGAAATACACTGGATGCCCCTCAAACACTTTTTCGCAGGGTCCTTCAAGACAATCATATTCAAATTTCGGTTCGAAGCGATCTCCATGCCAAAAGGCTACCCCTTGAACAACTGGAAATGTCTCTTCCACTCGTTCGGCTAAAAAAACCATCGGGACCTGAAGGGTCTGAGCCAATTGACGAACCAGATTCTGAAAAAAGTTCTGGCTTCCGGGGGTGACAGTTCCCTTGAAAATGGCTGCTAAGGCTTCTTCGGACTTTTTTCGCTCGGTAATATCGCGAGACACAATCACTCCTCGAATATCACCGAGAGCCGTTTGAAAGACGCGCCCCGTACTTTCAAACCACCGATACCCTCCATTCTGATGACGATAGCGATAAATTGCCCGCCCTGACCCTAATGTGTGCATACCCTCGGTAAATTCTTTCACGACCATGGTTTGGTCATCGGGATGGACCAACGAAAAAATATTGGATCCAAGTAATGCCTGTGGGGCATAGCCTAATACCTCTTCAAAATTCGGACTGACGTATAAAAATGTGGCAGAATCATCCACTTCCGAGATTAAATCATAGGCATTTTCCATAATAGCCCGATATCGTTTTTCTCGTTCTTGGATCGTCAATTCTGCAGCTTTGCGAAAGGTAATATCACGGGCAATGCAAAACAGACCTTCAAGCCCTTCCCCTGTCTGGCCAAAAACCTCTTTGGTAACCAGAAACGTGCGAGAAACCACGCCAGCATCCTCTACATCAATTTCAAAGGATTGTGGTGTTTTTTCACGAATCACATCATGATCATATTTCGTAAAAAGAGGATGAACTCCCTTGGGGAACAATTCCACATCGGTCTTTCCAACCACTTCTTCAATCTGGCGACCAAGCAATGCTGCACCCATCGAATTCACCAACAAATACCTTCCTTCATGGTCTTTGACGAAAATGATATCGCTGGTCCCCTCCACCACGGTTGTTAATAACACATGCTCCCTTTTGAGGGCGTCTTCGGCTGCCTTCTGAGCGGTGATATCCCGAATCGTCCCTCCACCGCGAATGAATGTTCCCTGTTCATCAAAAATCGCTTGGCCCTTCCCTTTAAACCACCGATATTCCCCTTGCTTTGTTCTGAGTCGAGATTCCACTTCATAGGGCACCTGATGCTCAATGTGTTCCCTCAGAGCCTGAAAGACTCGATCACGATCATCGGGATGAATACGGGACGCCCATGATTCCAAGACCGGAGGAAACTCATGCTCTTCAAAACCCAAGAGCGCTTTAAATTGCGCTGAATACCAAGCCGGAGTCTCCGGGGAATCCCAGGGTTGACCGGGTAATGGCCGACCTTCCCACAGTCCTTCCTGGGAACCTATTGTGGCCATTTCGAACCGATCAATCTGCTCACGTAATATCGCAATCATCTGTTGCGCATCCGAAGGTTCGCCGCGAAGTTGTTCATTCGTTTTGACGCCATCAACGGCATCAGATTTCTCAATGATTCCCACTTTTTTGATAGCACGTTCCGGCTTTGGCTCTTGGGCATTCCGTGCGGTCACATCAAATACCACGCCTTCATAACCCAAAATACGGCCATGACTATCACGGATTACTCGGGCATGCTCTTCAATCCACACTTGGCCCTGTTTGTTTCGGATCCCCCGCCACACAAACGGTCCGACCTTTTCTTGTTGTTGAAAAAGCTTGCGCCATGCATTTCGTCGCGCTGGCTGAACATAGAGTTGTTTCCGGACATCCGTCACACATTCCATCATTTCTTCAGGAGAGGCATAGCCAAAAATTCGAGCCAGAGCCGCATTCGCCATGACCAATTTTCCATCAACTGTACTGCGATAAATTCCCAGAACCGCATGGTCTATCAACTGTTGCAGACCATGGAGTTCCTGCTGAAGAGAGGTGGTTGTCTGATTCTGGGACAGGCTTAGTGATAGATGGAGATCTCCGATTTGCTTTCGAAGAATCTCAAAAGACTGTGAGGATGATGAAAGTGCGGGAATGAGAGGATCCATGAAGGCCGCGTTTGGGTGGAAAAATTGAAACCCGAAGACCTAAAAAGTAGATACCACCTTGCCTAGGACCCACAATGAAATATCTTTAAACTAATGTCAAGAGAAAACGCTTATTTCAAATCCTCCTTTCATGTTGACCGGGATGTAAATTACCGAAATTTTATACAGAGATGAACAATGTCCGGTTTGGATACCATGGAAACGCCATGGTAGACTTCAACCCACTTTTTTCTCACTTTTCTCACGACAAGGAATAATGAAAATACCTGTTCTCACGATCGCAGGGTCTGATCCGAGTGGAGGCGCAGGTATTCAGGCCGATCTTAAAGCCTTTTCGGCAAACGGCGTGTATGGCATGTCGGTCCTGACCTCAATTACCGCCCAAAACACCTGTGGCGTTTCGTCAGTCTTTCACCTCCCCTCTCCCATTATTGACGCTCAGCTTGATGCGATTTTCTCAGACATTCCTGTCAAAACAATCAAAACTGGCATGCTGGCAACACCAGACATCATCACCACGGTGAGCAAAAAGCTCGCAACGCAGACGATCGAACACCTTGTCGTTGATCCTGTCATGGTGGCGAAAGGCGGGCATGCTCTTCTAGAAGAAGAAGCGATTTCTTCTCTGAAATCTCAGCTCTGTCCTCAGGCTTTTCTGATCACGCCAAATATTTATGAAGCTCAAGTGTTATCAGGCATGACGATTCAGACTATTGCTGATGCCCGAGCTGCGGCAAAAATCATTCATCAATTAGGCTGTCGACATGTGTTAATTAAAGGTGGGCACCTCGCCGAGCAGCCAGGGACGGACCTTCTTTACGATGGTCGTTTTTTTCGGATGTACAAAGGGGAATATATCCAGACTCAGAATACCCATGGCACCGGGTGCACTTTCGCATCAGCCATTGCAGCACACCTGGCGAAAGGGAAACCCATCGCCGACGCCATTGAGGCAGCCAAGGCATACATCACTGAGGCCATTCGTCATAGCTTCACACTCGGCAAAGGACATGGACCAACCGATCACTTTTACTTTCTTCAAGCCTAACCACCCATGGATACCACATTACCGAAAGAAGAAGAACAAATCATTGAAACGGCTGTGACCTTTTTAAGTTCTTCAGGTCTTTCCACACCAGCAATCTTGGCTGAGCCGTCCACGCCTACACACCGGTGCGTCATTCTCTGTCATGGCTTTCTCTCTGATAAACAGAGTCGTACCAATCGGCGCCTCACCGAACTCCTGGTTCCCCAGGGCATCGCCACATTTCGATTCGATTGGTATGGCATGGGAGAATCCCAGCAGCATTTCCCCAACATGACTCTCAAGCAATGCCAGGAACAACTCGATGCCGCATTGCAGCTGCTTCAAAAACGAGGGATGAACCAACTCGGACTTGTGGGATCCAGCTTCGGCGGACTACTGGCCATTCTTGCGGCTCCCCACCAACCCACTCTCCAGGCACTGGGACTTAAATGCCCCGTCGTAGATTTTCCCGAAGTCCTCCGTATGGAATTCGGGCCAGATGCCATGGCACGTTGGAAATCCACAAACCACATTCCCAATATTGTTGGTGACGGCTCACCAGTTCCCTTACACTATGGTTTCTATGAAGAATGCCTGACCTACGATGCCTATGCAGCCCTCCCACGCATTCAGGCTCCCACTTTGGTCGTTCATGGCGATCAAGACGAGCTCATTCCTCGACCTCAAATCGACCGCTTACTGACGACCCTGACGACCACAAAACAATTGAAACTCATTGAAGGAGCCGATCATCAATTTGGACGGCCCGAGGAGTTTCGCCTGATGACCGCTCATCTGGCTCAATGGATGATGAAACATTTGACGAGCCCATGATGACCGAGACGAAAAGAATGAGTCATCCCAGTTTGGCCCCGGTGGAACTCACAGAAAAACAATTGGAAGTCTTTCGTGTGCTCTATCCTCTGTTTAAAGAGGAAGTCTTCCAACGACGCGAACACATGATGCGACTCACCGCCTTTGGCAGTACCGTTTTGGTATTGATACTGGTCGCCCTGTTTGTTCTTCCTCCGTGGTCGGTACCGACTTCACCTACTCGATGGTTCTCGATCTCGGGAGTGGCATTGTTTTCCGGTCTATTCGCCTACTTCATTCTCCAACATGCCGATAGACATCGGATGGCCAAGCAGCAGGTCATTGAATTGGAAAAAACGTTGGGTCTGTATCAAGAAGGGTGGCAACCCGGTGGAGAGGCGCTTTTCCCACAGAATTGGCAGACCGATTGGGCCACAGATCGAAGCGTCGCCCTGTATCTCGCCATCCTGGCAGCCCTCACCACATTAGCCATCTGTGGCATGTTCGTTCGAAGTTAAAATCAGGCTTTACAGACGCGTTATGATCAACCGTCCGCCTCACAAGGATTAACCCTATGTTAAAGCCCTATCGAGGCGTCGCGCCCATTGTGGCCGACAATGCCTTCATTGAAGACAGCGCGATCGTCATCGGAGATGTGGTGATTGGCTCAGACTCCAGCGTGTGGTTTCATGCCGTCGTCCGGGGAGATGTGCATTTCATACGCATCGGCCATCGAACCAACATTCAAGACCTTTCGCTATTACATGTGACACACGATACCTATCCGCTCACCCTTGGAGATGACATAACCATTGGACATCGCGTCATCCTGCATGGCTGTACAATCCGCGATCGCGTCCTCGTTGGCATGGGCGCGATTATCATGGACGGAGCAGTCGTGGAAGAAGATTGCATTATCGGCGCGGGCAGCTTAGTCACAGAACGTACACAGATTCCCCCGAAAAGCCTCGTGATCGGATCTCCAGCTAAGGTGAAACGCACCCTGACTGATGACGAAATATCCTGGATCAAGGAATCGGCGACCAATTATTCTCGATACGCACAATATTATCTCGCAGACCAACAGGGGTAATGCAGGATGAGACCTGTTGTCGTGACAGATTTTCTCAGCTCATAGGGCCAATCCGGCTGCCCGAGTCTACCCGCCTTGACCGTTCCTCCCTCACACCTCGCGTCACTTCAACAACACCCTTTGGTGATTCTCGGTGCAGGCTATACCGGCCTTCGAGTCTATCAGCAGGCCATGGAGCGAGGCTGGCGTGTCCTCGCCACCAGTCGTCGTCCCCATATCCATTTGGGGACCATTCCTTCAGAACATCGATTGCGTTTTGATCTGACCCAGGC
>JAQBGS010000379.1:0-2541 GCA_032128535.1 Nitrospirota bacterium | reverse complement strand
TGGCGTATTCATGACCTCTAAAAACCATAGCCAGAATCGACTCTCTCCCGCCAAAAGACTGTTTGGCCTTGAGACCACAACTTTCCGAAAATGAAGCGCCGCCAACTCTCGATTTTCATATAAGGCCGACAGGCCACGGAGAAAATGGGCACGACGACAAATACTTTCTTCTTTGCAAAGCGCCAATTGCTTCTCTTGATCTTCTGCAATGGCCTTAAAATAGGGAACATCTTCTGCCTCGGGGTCCAAAACGGCGGCCAGGTTGCTCGAAGAAACCGTATACAGTTCAACAGGACGATCGGTATTCCACGTCGACCCGGTACAGGAGGGGGAAGAGAGTACCAAAAACATGACGGCAATCGCGTGACATGCTTGAAACTTTCCACTTTGAAACATGGCCATATGAGTTGCAATCAATTGGGGATCTTAGCAGGTTTCCTTGGAGAGAGGATAAAATGTAATGCCGTCCCCTTCCCCAACATACTTTCAGCCCAAATGGTCCCGCCATGATCTTCAATGACGCGTTTCGCTAAAGCCAATCCGATCCCACTCCCCACATAAGCCCGTCCTTCTGGAGTTTTACCTTGATAAAACCGCTCAAACACATGCGGTAACTCATCTGGATGGATACCGGGACCCGTATCTTCGACGATAAAATGGATGCCTTTCTTGTCGGAATCGGGTCTCGACCGGATGGAAATCGTCGCCCCCTTTGGACTAAATTTGATTGCATTCGACAGAAGGTTCTCAAAGACTTGTTCCATCCTCTGACCATCGACCTCTTGAATTTTGGCCTTTTCAGGAACTAAATCAATGTCCATATGAATATTTTTTCGGTCAGCTAAAAATCGGACTTTCTCGGTGGATCGAATCGCCAAACGATTCAAATCCGTTGGATGAACATTATAAGCCACCATGTCCGCTTCCATCCTTGAAAGATCCAAAAGATTGCCGATCAACTGATTCAATTGTTGACTACTGTCCGAAATGATCGAAAGCGTTTCTCGTTGATCTTTGGTCAACTCTCCTGGAATGCCATCAAGGAGCAATTGCGAGCCTTCCCGGATCGACGCGAGGGGTGTCCGCAATTCATGTGAAATATTTGCCAGGAATTCAGATTTCATTTCATCAAGCTTTTTGAGCTTTTCTCCCATCCAATTGACCTGATCCACCAGGTCTCGCAACTCTTGAGGGACTTCCTGAGAAATCGTCCCTCCAAATTTGCCCTGCCCTATTCGGCGAATTTGGGCCTTGACCCGTCGAAGGGGACCGAGAATACTATAACTAGCAATGCCGGCCAAGCCAAGGCCCAACACAAGTGCCATCATCAGCAATTGTTGGGTAATTTCTTGCGCCTGAACCGAGCGGACATGGGAGGTCCGAAGAATCGCCCCCACACTAGCTTCTTGAGAGGTGATATAGGCATTGATGGCTCGGGTCATGGCATCAATAAGCCCGTCCCGATTTCGCTCATAATTTGCCACGGCCATTGGAGACCGATCAGCCTGCTCCACCCCAACATTTAAGAATAGTGTATGGAATTCTTCGTGATGGGCCTTCACTTTTTGGAGCGCTTCACGCGTGGATTTCACCTGTTCTTGCTCTTCGAGCGCGTTTACGGTTTTCCGAAAGTTTTCTGCTTCCTGTAAAAAATCCTTCAAAAGCGTCGTGTCACGCAAGACCAAATATTGTTTATCACTTTTTAATTGGGCATACAGACTGGTGATTAATTGTTTAGCGGTCTCTACCGCGGGAAAATGATGCGTGGCCAGTTCGGCACTCAATTCGGTTATTGTTCGAAATTGATTCAGGATATACAGGTTCACGCCAATGACTAGGGCAAGAATGGTCACATACCCTAAAGCCAACCGCCAAAATATCGAGAGTCGAGAAAGCATTGTTACCAATTAATCATGAATGGCTACCAGCGCAAGGTAAGACCATGTTGCTATTAAAAAAAATCCGGGATTCAACTCGGAAATTTAACCGTGAATGAGGTGTTCGCGTTCAAGAATACCTCAAGTGGCGTGCGAAAGCCGAGCGTCTTTCTCGGGCAGGCATGCAAGGCAGCGCCACCGGTTCACGGGCGTTCTCGCCCATGTTATTTGGGCACGAGCGTGGGGGAAGAATGGTCGGATTCGGCCATCGGTATTTTTGTTCACGCCCCGCTCCCAGAATACATCACCTTAAACTGGGAAGCGCCGATGGCCTTGTGGCGCCGTGGCCGACATAGTGAGGAATACCTGGAGCCCAGGCATCCGTCAGGATAATTCTCATCGTACTTGGCGTATGAAGCATTTCTGCCGCCTTTTGTACTACATCTTTAGGCGTCACACCCGAACGAACCACCATTAATAAAATATCAGCCAGCCCGCTTAACACGTTGATATCGGCAAGAGGGAAAATGGGTGGGCCATCCAAAATGATAAACCGGTATCGTGAGCGAATCGACTCAATCAATGTAGAAAGATATCGTAGTTTTGATAAAGAAACCGGGCATGCCTCTACATCTCCGACGGGCAAACACCACAGCGGCAAATC
>JAQBGS010000378.1:0-4300 GCA_032128535.1 Nitrospirota bacterium | reverse complement strand
CCCGGCAACCCGGTTGCGAGTTTTTTGGAGAGATAAAATCGCAACGTGATGGGCTCAGATAGATTCCGCAGCACGTTCTTTGTGCCATCTGACAGGGTATACAACTTATGGTCGGTTAAATCGAAACGGGCAGAACGTAAGGCGGCGCTACTCATCATATTGAACGCCCCAAACAACACGGCCGCCAGGACAATGCCTGTTCCTGTCAACAATCGTTTATTCATAGATCCCTCTTCAATTGACCAATACGTTCTACAACCATGAATTTCTATTACTCGGCTTTTTTCATGTCAATGACGGTGGCCGTCGCAAATAACCAAAAGGCAATCAGTGAGAGAAAATACAAGATATCTCGCAAGTCCAACACCCCTTTGCTAATTGATTGAAAATGCGTCAAAAAACTAAAGGAGCTGATGGCGCTCAAGAGAAATTGCGGGGCCCATCCGCTAAAGAGCTCCAAGACTAACGGGAAGCCGCTTAAGATAAATCCCAAACAAATCACGACACTCACGACAAACGCAATGACTTGATTTTTTGTCAGCGCAGAAATGCAGGAACCGATCGCTAAAAATCCTCCCGCCATTAACAGACTGCCTATATAGCTGGCGAGGATTACGCCATTATCGGGCTGGCCCAGTACATTCACGGTTATCCACATCGGAAAGGTCAACGCCAGTGCGATCCCAGTGAAACACCACGCCGCCAAAAATTTCCCAACGACCGCCTCCCACATGGTTACCGGCAAGGTGAGTAACAGTTCGATGGTGCCCGAACGCCGTTCCTCAGCCCACAGGCGCATCGCCAGCGCCGGAATGAGCACCAGATAGAGCCACGGATGAAAGTCGAAAAATGGCGCCAAATCAGCTTGTCCCCGAACAAAAAAGTTGCCCAAGTAAAACGTAAAGGCGCCACTGAGCATGAGAAAGATGACGATAAAGACCGCGGCAATGGGAGTGGAAAAATATCCTGCCAGCTCCCGTTTGAATATGACTCGTATGCGTTCCACAATGCCTCCTTGCTGACTTAACCCAGTCTGATCCAGTTTTACGAGAGCGCTTGTTTTGGTGTTGTTAACAGACGAAAGACGTCATCCAACTGCCCGCGATCCTGATACAGCTCCTGAACGTCCCATCCCTGTTCACGCGCAAATTGTCCGATGTCGGGAAGAATCCATTGTCCCTCGTCTGGATAAATTCTCATCCGTACAAGATCTCCATCCTTGCCCTTGTCTTCCACCTTTTTGACACCTTTCACCGTCATGAACCGCTCATGAGCGATAGCTAGCTCGACCCCACTGACGGTGACCATAACCGTATTATGCATAGGTGCTTGCCCTTCTAATTCAGCGGGCGTGCCATCAAACACAACCTTGCCTTTCGCAATGATCATGGCCCGAGAACAGACGGCGTGAACTTCTTCCAAAATGTGGGTAGAAAGAATAATGGCTTTCTCCTGAGCCATGGCCCGAATCAGCGAACGGACTTCGTATTTTTGGTTAGGATCCAAACCATCGGTCGGCTCGTCCAATACCAGCACCTCAGGATCATGCAAAATGGCTTGAGCCAAACCGACACGTCGCTTAAAACCTTTTGAAAGCGTTTCAATCGGTTGGTCCAACACTGATTGCAGATTCACTTTTCCCACCGTCTCAGAAACGGCCCGCTTGAGGGTATCACCACCAAGGCCACGCATCTGACCAATAAACGTCAAAAAGGAAGCGGGGGTCATATCTTGATAGGCCGGAGCTCCTTCCGGCAGATAGCCAATCCGTGTTTTGGCAGCAAGGGCATCGTCCTGCACATCATGACCACAGACACGCACGGTCCCACTTGTCGGGGTGAGAAACCCTGTGATCATTTTCATCGTGGTCGATTTTCCAGCCCCGTTCGGTCCCAAAAAACCTAGCACCTCACCCTTACCGACGGTGAACGACACGCCATCGACGGCGACAATCGAGCCAAATGTTTTCCGCAAGTTTTTAATCTCAACCATGCTTGTCATTGGTACCCTCTTTCCCAGATGGTTCTTTCACTCAATGCAGATATAACTCCGGTAATGATTCGTTTTTGCTCTTTATCTTTTGGGGTTTGGCGGTCATGGCCGGTTGAATCGTTTCCCAGAAACGTTGGCCATCCCAGGTGTGTGACTCTGGTGTAGTATACAGGGTCCGATCCAAGTTCCAAATGGCTTCTTCCAGACCTGTATTATGTGGAACAGGCTCAGCCAACATGCGAGCCGCTGTGCCCAGACTCAAACACGGTTTTCCCTGCTGTTTGATTGAAGCCCAATTCATGAGGGCCTCTCGTGTTTTTGGCGCCGATGGTTCAAGACAAGCTACCTTCACCGCCTGTATCGCTTTTCGCTCAGATTCCAAAGCCTTCTGAACTCTTGCGCCACTTTCTTCTTCGTTGAAATGTCTTCGTCGACGCCGATCCCACCACCACCCCACGAGCGTGAGAACCCACATGCTCAGCAACCCTCCTGCTATCCATGGCCATTGGTTTGATCCGGAAACCATGTGGGATTGGCCTGATGTGCTAAGAGGTACATCCACGGGGCGTTTTTCGCCGGATGGAACTGATTGGGAGAATTGGCTGGGTTGTTGATCAATGACTCTTGCCGATTGCGTCGGAAGGTCTCCTCGCACGGTTAATGTTCTTGATGGCAATCCGGCTGTTTCCCAGCGAGCGGCCTCGATATTCCACCATGGAATGCGAATGCCGGGAACGGTGACCGAACCGGGATGCGTGGGAACCAAGGCATACTTTTCTTCCCGTGTGCCAACGACCCAGGTACCATCAAACCCCGTGGTAGCTTGAGCTTTGTCGGGATACGTTTTGACCGATCCATAATCCGGCGCAGGTAATTCCGGCAATTGTTCTCCACGTAAACCTTTCGCGAACATAACCACCGTTCTGGTGAGTGGCTCATTCATCTGAATGTTCTCAGTATCACCAGACCAACTTTCCTTGATGGTGAATTCTTTGGCGGGCAACCACATCTTGCCCTTCGTATCTGCAGGCATATCTTTGACTGTGAGTGAAACTTTGGGACTGTGAAGATGAATCGGGCGTGTCGTTTGAAACAAGGATGTAAAAGGACCACCCCCTTGGTTACGCCGTCGATTGTTAAAGAATTGATCAAGCGTCGAGCCTCCGGATCGATCATCTGGAATCGACCCAGAAAGCAAGACAGGTGGAATGTTCTGAGCTCCAGCTTTCTGAGGCGTGATCGCATAACGACGTTCGGTCACCTGATATCGCCGGCCTTCCCGAATCGTTTCAAACGAGGTATCTTTGCCCACTCGGTCGACTATGCCCCACTCGATTTCGGGATCATCCAATTTCCCCTCTTGAAGGGAAACTGCGGATACTAAACGAAGCGTCAATAACACTTGGCCTTGCACATACGGAACATGCGAATCGACTTCCGCTTCCAGAAAAATATCCCGCTGTGAGTCAACCCCCGTCATCTGACTAGGCTCCTTCACAGTCAGTGTCAGGGGAAGGCTTGAGCGATTCCCGACCTGAATGGCCGGAATAGTCAGCATCCCCGTCTGCTTGGGCGCCAAGGTGGTCACCCATCTTGTGACAGACGAAGTTTGACCATTAATGATACTCATCTGTTGACTATGGCTGGTCCCCAGCAGCGCAAAATTCTCTTCGAGTTTTTTCAAATTTGGCGCATTACTGGATGAAACCCCCTCTGCTTCGACCACTAACCGTAAGGTTTCATCAGCCATGACCGGATTCCGATCAACATACGCCTTCACTGTTTGCGCCCAGACCGAAAAGGTACCACCCAATGCGCTTAACACAATAATCACGAGGAAAATGTTAAAAACCCCCACCATGAACGCTCGCCCCCTTTTGCCATGCTCACATACCATAGCTATTAAAAATCCTTCCACCCTCATCATTCCGGCAAGCTGTTGGCCGGAATTTCTTACTGCTCTATCCCACACTCATGCACCGTTGGGTGTCCCCCCCCCCCTCACCCTTCCCTCTCCCCCAAGTGGGCGAGGGTGGTAAGAGAACCTGGCCTTGTGGCGGGGCCAAGCCGTGCAGCCGACACCGGGAAAAAGGTGCGCACTGTTTGAGCGTAGCGAGTTTGCGCGCCGCCGGTGTCGGCGAACCGCGCAAGGCACCCGAAGGGCCACGCCACGGCCAACAATCGACATAGGTAGGCGGTCACCCGCTTTCCCTGTCACACCACCGTACGTACGGGTCCGTATACGGCGGTTCGGTGGGTTGAGCGATTGGTCACCAGAACAGACTGCTCTCAACTGGTCACCTCTCGC
>JAQBGS010000377.1:0-6829 GCA_032128535.1 Nitrospirota bacterium | reverse complement strand
TTTCAAGGCCCCTGCAGCCAATTCCAACAGCCAGGAGCGAACCACGCTGCCATGCATCCATAGGTCTGCAATATTTGCCAGGTCCAGGTTGTACTCGCTCTTGGACATCAATTCAAAGCCTTCGGCATAGCCCTGCATCATGCTGTACTCAATGCCATTGTGGACCATCTTTACGTAATGGCCCGCACCATGCCCGCCCACGTGAGCCCAGCCGTCTTCAGGCGCTAAGGTTGTGAAGATGGGAGCGAGGCGAGTGACGGGGCCCTTCCCTCCACCAACCATCAAACAATAGCCGATTTGCAATCCCCAAATGCCGCCACTGGTTCCAGCATCCACATAATGAATGCTGCATTTTTGAAGGTCAGAAGCGCGGCGAACGTCATCGTGAAATTTGGTATTGCCTCCGTCAATGACGATGTCGTCTTTCTCGAGAATCGTACTAAGATGTCGTATTGTGTCCTCAGTGGGGTCCCCAGAAGGTACCATGACCCAGACGGCTCGTGGCTTGGGGAGCTTGGAGATAAGGTCTTCGAGTGAATTAGCGCCGGTGGCGCCTTTCGATTCAGCTTGCGTGATGAGGTCGGCAGAACGATCATAGGCGACCACCCGATGCCCGCCCTGGCTTAGGCGTGTCACCATATTCATGCCCATTTTGCCGAGTCCGATAAATCCAATATCCATCGTGCCCCTCCTTGGGTTAAACCGGTTTGCTGTCTTTTCGGTCCGTGAACAGCGAATAATTAGTGCGATGAATAGGAAGAGGGTCGATTCCGGCGGGCAACGGTGTGGGCCGCGCGTTTGGTATTGAGGGCCAGGTCTAAATTGCAGGCCGCGGTGATGAGCCCAAAATGGGTAAAGGCCTGTGGAAAATTACCCAACTGTTCCCCGGAATGTGAAACCTCCTCGGCATATAAACGGAGATGATTCGCATAGCTTAACATCTTTTCAAAGATGAGTCGCGCCTCGGTCAAGCGGCCGGCTTTGGTCAGGGCCTCGACCAACCAAAAGGTACACATGCTGAAGGTGCCTTCTTCCCCCTCCAAGCCGTCGGCAGCCGCGGTATTGGTATCGTAACGATAGACCAAGCTACCCACGGCCAATTGCTCCAAGGTGCGATCCAGGGTTGAAATCATCCGTGGATCAGTGGGGGAGACAAAGAAGACAAGCGGCATGATCAGATTGGCGGCGTCTAAGGCTTCCGAGTCGTAGGCTTGAACGAAGGCGCCGACTTTTTGGTTCCACCCACGATCCATCACTTCACGGTAAATCCGGTCGCGTTCGGTCATCCAGCGGGCACGGTTGCCTGGAAAACCACGTTTATCCGCTAATCGAATCCCGCGATCCAGTGCCACCCAACACATGACCTTCGAATACACAAAATGTTGGCGCCCACCCCGGACTTCCCAAATCCCTTCATCGGGTTGCTCCCAGTTTTCACAGACAAAATCCAACAGTCGACAGAGGTTCACCCAGAGGTCATAGGAAATGGAGGCCCCATGTTTATTGTACAGATACACAGCGTCCATCAGGGCGCCATACATATCCATTTGCAATTGCGAGGCTGCGCCGTTCCCAATGCGGACGGGACGTGAGCCGCGGTGCCCATCCAAATGCGGGAGTTCTTGTTCCTCTAAGTCGCGACGACCGTCGATGCCGTACATGAGTTGAATCGAGCCATCCGGGTTCAGGTCGTGGCAGCGAGCATTGATCCATTCCATGAATCGTCCAGCTTCGACGGTAAAGCCCAGCCGTAAGAGCCCATACAGCGCGAACGCCGAATCGCGAATCCAGGTATAGCGGTAATCCCAATTGCGGGGCCCCCCAATATGCTCAGGCAAACTGGTGGTGGGTGCGGCAACGATGGCACCAGTCGGAGCGTAGGTCAGGAGCTTGAGGGTAAGGGCCGAGCGGTGGACAACTTCTCGCCAGCGCCCATCATACTGGCATTGGGAAAGCCAGCGTTGCCAAAAAGCTGAGGTATTGCGAAAGGCTTCTTCCCCCGATTCAGGGGTTGATAAGAGAGGGGTACCATTTTTTGTTTCTAAATATTCTAAAAAAAACGTCAGACTCTCGCCTTGGTGAAGGGTGAATTCTTGAAATGCGACACCCTCTCGCGTATCGAGGGAAATGGGACTGACTAACCCCACCGATTGATCACCGGATTGAAAAATTACGCCTTTGGGCTGGACGTCAATTTCATGAGCATCGCGTCCAAAATTAAACCCGGGTGAACATTCCAGGCGAAAGGTCACGGTCCCGCGGACGACGGACAGCATGCGAATGATTTGATGCCGGCGTGGACGGTAGCCCGCTTCATCCGACTCCACAGGCATAAAATCGGTGAGTTCGCCGACACCGTCATGTTGTAGGAATCGGGTCAGAAGAATGTTCGTTTCCGGTAAATACATTTGCCGTGTATTCCCCGACTGCACAGGCGCGATCTTAAAATGGCCCCCAATTTTGTGATCGAGAATAGCGCCAAAAATACTGGGAGAATCAAATCGAGGGAGGCAGCACCAATCGATGGACCCGTCGATACCAACCAGGGCCACGGTATGCAAATCGCCAATAATTCCGTAATCACCAATATTTTTATAACTCATGGAACTCCTGCAGAGTAAAATTTGGGGGGGATCGTGAAAGGATCAATATACCCAATATATCCGATAAATACTATATATAGTGATATTTTTATTCATGCCCATCAATACCTGGTGTGGTGGCCGAATAAGTCATGCTCTTTGGCATTTTTTGTGCGAGGAATGTAGAAATTATGGTTAACCATACTATCGGAAGGCAGAATCACAGGCTGTACCAAAAGATTGAGAGTTGAACATACGAGACTCAAACAGGAAAGAGCTGGCGGGCATTAAAGAGGTAGGAACGTGACTAAGTGATTTGATTCACACAGGCTACACTCGGATATCAATATGCGAAGGCGAGCCCTCTAGTTGCGGTGAGGTCTCTTCGGACACCTCTTCACGAGGCGATCTCGCCTTTTTCTGTCGACGTCGATAATAGGGACTATTGGGCCCGGCATCGCCATCTTCTACAGTGGAAGGTGCCCGAACCGGCACAATGGTTGGAGGCGAAAAATTATTGATCTCCATAACACACCTATTGGTTTGAAGTGGTTACCAGGCTATCTGCCTTTTTTCTCTCTTCCTATAATATTTCGTCAAAATTCCTCAAATCTTTAATTTTTTTCTGTGTTTTTCCCCCAGAAGATTTTCAGGCAGTCTTCAACCAGGGATGGATCTGAAGAAATTATTCAAGTCTGGCTCCTATCGTGAGAGATGACAGGACGTGGAGGTGGTCGTATAATCGGCCAGCATGGGATCTCAACATACTTCGGCGACGCCTTCGATAGATCTTCCTCGGATTTCTTCGACGCTTCAATACTCTCTTCCCTTTTCAAGTAATTTAGAGCGATGTGTTCCGTTGCCCGGCGATGCTTCCAATCGTCGGTATTATCGTGTGCACCTTTCTGGAGCTCCCGTTCACTCGCTCATTTTGATGCAATTGGCCGATCCCGAATGGTTTAAGGCCTCTGAAGAGGCGGTTAGTGGAAAAGCGTCTGAGATTGCCGAACTGCCCTTTATGAATGTGTTGAAACATTTACAGGCAGCTGATATTCCGGTGCCGGTTGTATACTTTTACGATGAACCAGCTGGGCTCCTGTATTTGGAAGATTTTGGTGATGTGACGTTGGCGCAGGCTTGCCAAGGGGCGTCAGCCGATATCATTGAAAGGCTCTATCGGCAGGCCATTGATGTGTTGGTTCAACTGCATGTGCAAGCCTCTATGCCATCAAAGGTCTCTTGTCTTGCGTTTTCTCGTTCCTTTGACGTTCCATTGTATCTGTGGGAATTCGATCATTTTTTGGAATATGGCATTGTGGCTCGTCATGGACGACCAATGTGTGCCGAGGACTTGGTGCCTATTCAAGAGGAATGTCGAAAGATTGCTGAATGGTTAACTGAGCAACCAATGGTGTTGACGCATCGTGATTTTCATTCACGCAATTTAATGGTCGATGGTGCACGGATGGGTGTGATTGATTTTCAGGATGCGTTAATGGGACCGGTTACCTACGATTTGGCCTCGCTCCTGCGCGATTCGTATAACGCGCTGGATGAGTCGTTGATTGATGAATTGCTGGTCTATTATCAAGAGAAGATGTGTCAGGCCCTTCCTTCTTCTCAATACTCGACGATGTATTTAGACGATGCCGAAACGTTTCGCCAACTTTTTGATTACTCGAGCATCCAACGCAATTTGAAGGCGGCTGGACGATTTGTGTATATTGACCGCGTGAAGGGAAATCCGAATTTTCTCGAATCTATTCCTCGAACCTTGCACAATGTTCGTGCCAATTTAACGAAATACCCCCAATTACATCGTTTGCTGAAACACCTCTCCCCCTACGTTCCTGAATGGCAGTAAGTTTTCGATTATGAAAGCCATGATTCTTGCGGCCGGGTTGGGTACTCGTCTCCGGCCGCTGACTGAGACGACCCCCAAGCCGTTGCTGCCGGTAGGTGGGACTCCGTTGATTGTGTGGAATCTGTTGTTGTTGCGTGCGGGAGGGATTCGTGAGGTGATGATTAATCTGCATTATTTGGGTGGGATGATTGAAGCGGCGCTTGGTGATGGATCACGTTGGAATATGCGGATCAGCTATTCTCATGAACCGGAACTGTTAGGCACAGGGGGTGGGCTGAAAGGGGTTGAGAAATTTTTTGAAGGGCAGTCATTTCTCGTAATGAATGGGGATACCCTAATCAACTTAGACTTGTCGGTTCTTCAAAAATGGCACCATTCGCAGGGTGGGGTGGCTACTTTGGTGGTGCGCGATGACCCCCATGCTGAGCAATGGGGAGCGGTGGAGTCTGATGCACAGGGCCTGATACTCCGTATTAATGGCCATGGGCGTGATCGAGTTGGTTCACCGCCTGTTGCCCATTTGCGAATGTTTGCCGGCGTTCATATTCTTCATCCTTCCATTTTGGCGGATGCTCCAACCGGAAAAGCTTTTTCGATTATTGATTCCTATACCAGTGCACTTGCCGGTGGTTCTCGCTTATTGGGGTTCGTTCATGCTGGTTATTGGTCTGATATTGGAACGGTGGAACGCTATTCGCAAGCTCAGGCTGACCTGGAGGCGGGTTTGATTGCTCTTGCCCCTCAATTAGAAGGCTGATACTTTTCCTATGGAGTGCTATAGAATATCTAAACCTGACAATCTTTCTAGATTTGGTTCGACAGGTGAAAGTATCAATACGATCCTCCTTCTTTTGATGGGTTGACGTTCAATTTGTTTTCACAAAGGATGAGAGTAGATTGAGAGTACCAATCTCAGCCCAATCAAGTAATCCTCTTGTTCCTCCCACAGAGGCGATGAGATCCGTGGCGACCTTTCATCAACTTCAACAATTACTCGAACAATCCCTGCGGGATCTGCATGTTGAATCCAAAAATCTGGAATCTGTACAAGAAGAAGAATTATCCCAGGCTCTTCAGCGACTATCAGGCCAGCTGCATCATATTCTGACCGAGTCGACCGAGACTCAACTCCCCCATGATTTAGTGAGTCCACGTTCATCTCATTCAGTCTTAACGTCAGCTGCGGTTCCTCTTACTGAGGCCTCCTTCCATTTGATGACCTCCTGTGAGGGTGTCGTGCTGATGGCCAATGATCCTGCCGTTGATATGTTGGGATTGGATGTGGCCAACCTCGGAACAGTGTCGTTAGCTGAATGGGTTCCCTACGAGGAATGGCGATGGATTCGTCAGCAATTGAAGACTGGTGAGCCGCCCCAAGAGTCGGTCACATGGGTGGTAAACATGGAGTTCCCGCAAGGGGGCCTGAATAAAATGAGGTGTTCGGTTACACCTCTGTTAGATCAATCGCAGAAGGTGATGGCATGGCATTGGGACGTGCGCCTGCACAGTGATTCCGTTCGCTCCGAACCGTTTGCCCAGTTTGTGCAGGGACTTGGGACGGACCTCTTAAATGGACAATGTCTTGATGATTGCTTGAAGCGACTTTGTGAGGGGTTGGTGCAGACGTTTGGTTATCCGTTTGTGTGGATTGCCACTGTGCGGGATGGTCAACGAATCCAATTGCGTGCACATGCGGTCACGTCTGACTTGGATTGGGAAACACATGGGCCGGCGTGGTGGGCGTCGATTTCTTGGCATGAAATGTTGGCCCAGGCTTGTGTGGCATCTGAAGGTTCTTTGGTTTCGCTTGAGACTCCACATACAGGTGAATTTTCATGGTTCCCATCAGCCTTTTCTCTTCGCCAAGCCTATTCCTTGCCATTTGGTCAAGGGGATCTTTCAGGCCTGCTAGTTGTATGTTCCACAATGCCCACGGAGTTTGATGCCTCCGTACGGGGATGGTTGGAGGCCTTAGGGCATCATATTGAAGGTTTGATGGCGCGTGGAATGGAGATCGAGCAATTGCGCCTTCATAGTGCCGTCATCGGGTCTGTTAAAAATGCGGTGTGCGTGACTGATCTCCAGGGTCGTATAGAGTGGGTCAATCAGGCTTATATGACGTTGCTGGGTGTGACATCTCGTCAGGTGTTGGGAACGCCGCTGCGTTCATTCCCCTATGCGCACCTTCAAGAGACGAGGCCAACGCCAGAATCAGCCACGACGGGGATCGATTGCGTGAAAACCGAAATAATGGAAAAAGGGAAGAACGGAGCATCACTCGTCCTTGAACAGATTTTGACGCCAATAGTCGATACTGAGGGGAAGCCTACGAAGTTTGTGGTGACCCTCCATGACGTGACCACTCGTGCTGTGGCAGAAATGC
>JAQBGS010000376.1:0-5378 GCA_032128535.1 Nitrospirota bacterium | reverse complement strand
CCGAAAAACGCACGCCGCAGGATGGACGTATTTCATTTACCTTGGGGACTCGCCGCATCGATCTTCGCGTTTCCACCCTTCCCACAAACTTCGGGGAAAGTCTCGTACTTCGGATCCTGGACAAAGGTTCCCTTAAATTGGAATTTCGCGCCTTAGGGTTTACCGCCAAAGATCAAACCCGCATTCAGTCCCTGATCCAACGACCGCATGGCATCATTTTGGTGACTGGGCCGACAGGGAGCGGAAAAACCACGACGTTGTATACGGCCCTTCGACATGTCAATGCCAAAGAAAAAAGCGTGTTTACGCTTGAAGACCCGATCGAATATCAAATGCCCATGATCCGCCAAACCCAAGTCAACCCCGATATCGACATGACGTTTGCGGCTGGACTGCGGGCTCTCCTTCGGCAAGATCCCGATGTGATTTTGGTTGGTGAAATCCGCGATCAAGAAACTGCCGACCTGGCCATGCGGGCGGCCTTAACGGGGCATTTAGTCTTTTCGACACTGCATACCAACAATGCACTCGGAGCCATCCCTCGGCTCATCGACATGGGCATCGAGCCATTTCTCATCGCCTCCGCGCTCACTGCGATTATTGGGCAACGACTCGTACGATGTATTTGTCCTGGTTGCAAAGTAGAACGTGCGGACTCGGAACAGGTTTTAGGTGAGCTGCAAGTGCAATTACCAAATGACTCGCCGCGTCGATTATGGACGGGAACCGGATGCCGCTCCTGCAATAACACCGGATATAAAGGACGGGCCGGGATTTACGAAATCATTGAGGTCACCGACCAACTCCATGATCCCATCGTCCATGGACCAGACATTCCTGCCATGCAGGCGATCCTTCAAAAACAAGGCATGCCCACGATCTTCCTGGATGGATTGCAGAAAGCGCTCAACGGCATCACAACAGTCGAAGAAGTCTTGAGGGTCACCGGTGGCTAATTTTCATTACCGAGCTATTGATGCACAGGGCAACCCTGCCGAGGGCGACATGACCGCACTCGATCTCTCTCAATTGGAACAGCGACTCCAAGATATGGGGCTTTGGCTGGTTCGAGCTCTCGAAACCAAGCCTAAAGCTTCCTCATCTGTTGGCAAACGGAGCAAGGTGAAACCCCGAGATCTCCTGGAATTTTCCACCCATATGTTCACCTTATTAGACGCCGGCATCCCACTTTCCGAGGCCGTAAAAAACTTATCAGAAGAATCACCAAATCTTCAATTGCGCTCGACTCTCCACGCTGTTTTTCAACAGGTTGAGGCAGGCAGCCCTCTTCATGCTGCCATGAATCAACATCCCAACGTGTTCCCTCCCCAGGTGACCAACCTTGTCCAAGCTGGAGAAGAAAGTGACACATTGGCAGATACCTTCAAGGAATTGGAACGATATTTAGACTGGGCCGAACAAATCCGAGGCGATGTCCGCCAGGCCACCATCTATCCCACTATTGTCATTGTCGCGGTGACCGGGCTGCTGATCCTCTTATTCACGTTCGTCATTCCACGATTTATTCCGGTGTTACATGACCTCAATGTGCCTCTTCCATTCGTCACCGTCCTCGTGATCGGGGTAAGTGAATTCATGGTAAACAACTGGGTTATCTGGATGCCCGTTCTTTTCATCACACCTCTGGCATGGTGGGTCGGACGAAACTACCTCACCGCATTCCCAGGCTGGCGTGACAGGATAATTTTAGAATTACCTGTGGTGGGGGAACTACTCCGAATGTTGACCTTGTCAAAGTTTGTGCAAAATTTTGCCGTGCTGTATCGAGCGGGAATTCCTGTGCTCCAATGCCTGGAATTGTGTCGTGGACTGGTTGGTAATCGGGTCGTATCAGACGCCCTTCAGAATGTGCAGCAAAGCATTGCCGAAGGTTCGACGATTCATGATTCCCTCCAACGCTATCCTATCTTCCCACCGATGATGATCCAGATGATATCCGTTGGCGAAACGACTGGAAACTTGCCAAAAACTCTCATGAACGTGGCCGATTACTATAATCGAGAAATTCCACGTCGAGTCAAAAAAATCTTTGGGATTTTGGAACCAGTCATCACCCTAGGATTGATTGGCATCGTGGGGATTGTCGCCCTCGCCCTCTTCATGCCCATGATGAGTCTCATGGGCGGAATCAAGTGAAGACGGCATGGGACACATGCCGCACCAAGGCCTGAACGCTTCCCACATCTCCTTGCATGGTGTTCGCCAAGGAGGCTTTTCCCTCATCGTGGTTATTGGAATCCTGGCCGTGATCACGATCGGGTTATCACTCATCAGCCCAGCCTTCGTCAAAATTGTTGACCGTCGCCATCAAGAAACGGAACGCCTCCAGCTGCGGCGGATTGCCGATGGAATTCAAACATATCTGGAACAGAACAAAGCCTTTCCACCTTCCTTGTCCAGTCTTGTCCCCGATTATGTCCCGTTTTCTGCGGCGCAGGTGACCACAAATGCCCATGGGTATCCGCGCTATTACGCAGTCCATCCAACCATGGCCGGATTTAGTAATAGTTTGGGCCTGACGCCCTCTGAAATTCTTGATGCTCGATTCCTCCTCTTATCCAATCTCACCCAGGATGCCGCGCCAATCATCACCACGCCCGCTGAATTTGAAACGTGGTGGACCATGGATGAAAGTCTGGTCCCCAACTTACACCTCCACCGAAGCAATGTTGGAAATTTATTCTATTCCTTGACCATCACCCCTCAAGGTAACGGGGCTAGCTTTTTCATCAACACCGCACCGGCGATCGATTCCGGGGGAGGCTTACTTCCCACCCACAATGCTTTCCATCTCTTGGGAACCATGATTGGTTTTGATGAGGACACGACCTATAGCGTCCCGGAGGTCCAATTCGCCCTCACAACCAACACCGCCTATTGGTTCGATCCAAACTGTTCGTCCGGAAACCAGTGGAATCCAGTCCTCCCAAATTGTCTCAGTCCAATAGTTCTCTATACATTTGAGGAGGGAAGTGGGACGACCGTCAATGATGTCTCCGGGGTGGGAACGCCCCTCAATTTGACCGTCCAGAATGGGGCCGCGACAAGTTGGGTCCCTGGCGCGCTTTCCATTAATTCATCCACCATTATCGAATCATCAGTGGCAGCAACAAAGATTATTAATGCTGTGACGGCGAGCAATGCCATCACCATTGAAGCCTGGGTTCAGCCGTCGAACATTACCCAGACTGGACCCTCACGCGTCGTGACCCTCTCCCAAGACACCAGTAATCGAAATTTTACGATGGGCCAAGTATCTGACGCTTTTGATCAACGATTGCGAACCACAGGGACCAGCCTCAATGGCCTACCGTCCATCACAACGCCATCAGGCACGGCCACGACCGCCCTCACCCATGTGGTGTACACCCGTGATGCTTCAGGGTCTGCCAATATCTATGTGAATGGATTCGTCCAGGCTACCGGAACGGTTGGAGGAGATCTCTCAAACTGGAATGCGAGCTACAAGCTAGGGTTGGCCAATGAATTCACATTAGACCGGACTTGGCTGGGAGAACTCCACCGTGTGGCGATTTATGATTTGGCTTTCAGCCAGAGCCAGGTGACCCAGAAATTTGCAGCAGGGGCCAACTAAGGTACGCCGCAAACACGGGAAGGCATTTTTTCCTTCACGTCACTCCTTACGCCCGACGCCTGACACCCTTACGCTTCACGTTTTCTCTTTTCCCTTCCCACATTAAGATTGGCTCCTCATTTTCCGACAGATGAAGGAAAGGTATACCCGGCAATCTTTGCCAGAACCAGAATTTTTTGTGGTATCTGGCTCGTGCCGCCTAAGAAAGTTTGTGGAAATGATAAGCAGGTCTCGAATGAATAGCCTCAAGGCTGTAGAGCGAAGAATGATCGTCCTGGCACCGCCAGGACCTGTTCTCCTTACGCCTCACGCCTCACGCCTGACGTGCTCACCTGGCTTCACGCTGGTGGAACTCATTGGTGTCTTAGCCATACTGGCAATCCTGGCAAGTTTCATTACGCCCAATGTTATCAATCAACTGCGGAGCGCACGGCGGGATGCGGAGGAACAACAATTGGCGAATATCGCACAAGGCATCGAATTATATATCCGCCAAACCCGCTCCTTACCAGCAAATTTGGCTGCCCTCAGTCCGGACTACGTAACCGTTTCCTTGGGACAACTGACAAACAACGCCAACGGATTTCTGCGGTATTTCTTCGTTCAACCAAACATCAGTGGCTATACAAACGCCACAGGGATAACGCCTGCGACTCTTGCTGATTCCCGGTTTTTACTCATCACGAATTTAAGCCAAAATGCCAATCCCACCATCACCACAGACGCAGAATTCGAAACGTGGTGGAACACCGACGAAACAGGAACTCCAGATCTTAAAATCATCCGTGGTCATGTTGGCCATTTATTCCATTTGCTCAGTCTTTCGGCCGATGGCGTGGGAGGGAGTTACACGGTGGACGGAACTCCCACGAATTCAGGTGGAGGCACCCTGGCTTCACGAGTCACATACCATATTACGGGAACAACTGTGGCACTTGATGAAGCCAGCACCTTTGGAACCGCTGAAACGCAATTTACCTTGACGACAGATGCTGGATATCAATTCGATCCCGATTGCACGAGCGGATCTCAATGGCGGGTGATTAGCAGTGGGTGTTACGCCCCATAGGAAACTTACAGACAATGGCTTTATCCTTGACACATATCTCTCTGGAAAAATATTTCTGGCCCACGATCATGGACCTTTCTGATCGATTTCGCAATTCGATCTCACGGAAAGGGATCACGGTTTTGAGTGTCAGTCTGGTGAATGGCCGTTTCAGAGCCATGTCCATTGTCAACAATACGATCAACCAGAGTTGGGAAAGGCCCGGGGTCATCCTGAACTTCGAAGCTTTGCAACAAGCCATTTCGGATGCCATCCACCATACCCAATTTCCTGGTATCCGCATTTCACTATTAGTTGAAGACAGGCGATGTCTGTCGCTCACACTTCAACTCCCTGCTATGTCCCTCACAGACCTGGTTCCCATTCTTGAACGAAAAGCCCAACAGGCAAAATCCTGTGAAGGACCAGCCGCTTGGCGCTATTCTCTCGGCATACAAGGGAAAGGGCAGCAGAGCGTTCATCTTGAAATTTTCCCACAAAGTTTCATCGATGAAATTGCGCAAATTTGTGAAAATTTGGACCTGGAGCTTCAACAACTTGCTCCGCTCTCAGCCCTTTCAGAAAGTCAATACTCCCCCCCGAAAAATCTCCCATTTTTCCAATTTCCCGATCGTTGGATTGATCCATCGGGGCCGTATTCGATACCTTGTCCGTTGGGTTTGTCGTCCGTCCACTTGCCGACGTATTTTCGGC
>JAQBGS010000375.1:0-2667 GCA_032128535.1 Nitrospirota bacterium | reverse complement strand
CAGCGGGTCTGTTTACATATGGATCACAAATGTGGTGCTTTTACTCCTCTCTACTCTGAAACAATTTGGTGGGTGGTCTGGTTCCGCTTAAATAGTATTTCTTAACACTCGAATTTCAGTACATTAAATTTCTCATTGAGGAGGCCTAACGTCTAGCCAGATATTTACTGATGGCGGAACCAGCGGGTGATGCGGAGGTCTTCGCCGGCGGTTTTGAAAGTGAATGCAGTGGGAAGGATGGGTTGTTTTTCCCGGCTCAGCTTGATTCATTAAATCTGATTTTCAATTGACCTTAGACATCTTCCGTTAACCGGCTTTTAGTCCGGGATGGGTTTTGGCGGCAATCCAATACAGCATGGATTCGAATCATGTCTCCCTCGATATTATAGTAGATGGCAAAGGGGAAACGCTTCGAAAGACAACGGTGATAGCCAAAGGTCGTTTGATGAATGCCAGCGTATACAAAAAGGGAATCAATATCTGAAAACAGGGAATCCAAAAAATACGAGCCGAGCTTGGGTTCTCGGCCTTCATAGAAATGAAAGCCCGTGATCAAATCTTCTTGGGCTTCATCAAGTATTTCGATGGTCACGAGAGCTTATTGCGAATGTTGGCTTTGGCGGTTTCCCAATCGCTAAACCTCGACTTTCCCTCGTTTAGTCGCTGATGTCGCTCATCAAGAGTCGTTTTGTGCCAGGCGGGAGATTCAATGGCTTCTGGAGTACGTGCGAGATCTTCCCAGAGCAATTCCATCAGGGCAAGTTTTTCCTGAAGAGTCATTTCATGGAGGGGTAAGTTGACGGGCATAGAATGAGTATACAGTAGGGAATAGTGAAATGGCATCCCTGACCGTATGGGTAACGGCTACGTCATTACTGATGCTGGAACCAGCGGGTGATGCGGAGGTCTTCGCCGGCGGTTTTGACGAAGTAGGTGGTGGGGAGTAATTCCTGCTGCTGATGGTGTGACGTTTGGAAGGCGAAGGGAGCTGAGGCTGCGCGTGCGCCGGAATAGCCGTTGGGGATGATAGCGGGTTCGCTGACGGCTAATGGTTTTTCGGCTGGGTGGCGCTCGCGGCCGGTGATGGTGGTGAGAATTTGTTCGATATCCTGGCGCGGTGCGCGGGAGGCCACCACGAAGATCGTTTCGATCCCTTTGAACTGATCCAGGCTGAACCAATTAGTTCCTTCCGGGAGAATATGTTGCTGACCGGCTTTGACCGGGTTGGCAAACGGGCTGGAAGCCGAGGGGAACAGGCCCTGCGCCCAGGCTGAGCCGTCCACCGCAATCACATACACGTAGCAATCAGAATTCGCGCGAAACATGACGCGGAATTTATCTCCTGCCTGCGGGTTGCCTCTCCCATCCAACAGAATGTCTCCGTCCTTAATGGGCAGGTAGGATTGCACCCCATTCACCATTTGTTTTTTGACCAGTAGCACATCCAGGCTGATCGGCGTGGCGGCGGACGTGAGACTTCAGCATTCTAGCATGTGACAGACAACTCTGTTACAGTTGGACGCGTGCAGTGTAATGGGAATGGGAGGGTCTTCCATGGCGACAAAAACGTTAGATCAGCACATCGAACTGAGTCCTGGTATTGCCGGGGGAAAGCCTCGTGTGGCAGGTCATCGGATTACGGTACACGACATTGTTATCTGGCATGAACGGCTGGGGAAAAGTGCCGATGAAATCGCCAGTGACTACGCCTTGACACTCGCCGATGTCCATGCGGCGTTGGCATACTACTTTGATCATCGTTCGGACATTGACCGTGATATTGCAGACGGTCGGGCATTCGTGGAGGTGTTGCGGCACACAATGCCCGCTAAGGTGAAACAAAAGCTGGATGTCCAGAAAAATTAAGTTCTATCTCGATGAGCATGTTCCCAAAGCTGTTCTGCAAGGCCTCCGAGAACGAGGCGTTGATGTCAAAACCGTGAGTGAGGCAGGCCTCCTCAGCGCGTCTGATACCGCACATGTCCAGCACGCCCGTGCTGAACGACGAGTGATCTTTTCACAAGATAGCGACTTTCTCCGGCTGCATGCTGCCGGAGACCCTCATTGTGGAATCGTGTATGCCCCGCAAGGGACGTCGATACGAGAGACCATTCATGGCTTAATGTTACTCCATCAAGTGCTTGACGCCGACGAAATGGAAGGGCACGTTGAATTCTTGTAAATGCCCGGTAGATGAGACACCAGGATCGGGTGAGGCGGACCATGCCATAGCTTCAGAGCTAGCGGTGGTCGAGAAACGTTGCCGACGCAACGGCGCTGGAATATCCCGATGGTAGACTCCAATGGTCCACACGGATGTTTCGTCTTGATGCGCAGGGTGCGGGAACTGAGCCGCATGAGGACCTATCTGTGCGGGAGGACACGTAGGTAGGGGAAGGGGTCGTGTGCGGGGCAGCAGTCGAAATGGCCACGTGTAGTCTAGGCGCGAACCGATAAAACAAAGGGTCCTGACACCTTTTCTGCGCCTGGATACTCAATGCGGAGCGGTCGGGCCATCCGGCGCGTCTCCCTCGTTGCATCCGAAACTTTCAACCAAAGAATTCTCTCTGGTTCCGGATACGCGATGAGTAGCATTCGAGGTCGGCTTGGCCTCGGCTGCCGTCATGGACGCGGCCGACGCTTGGCTCTGGGCGTGGAGAAGAGGTG
>JAQBGS010000374.1:0-7861 GCA_032128535.1 Nitrospirota bacterium | reverse complement strand
GCATACCACAGGATAATCCAGAGGAATTCTTTTGGAGAAAATCGCTTAGGGACGTTGATCCAGGGTGCGGCGATCGATATATCGGTAGCACTGTCTGCTTAGAACAGGATACACCGAAAAAATGGGGGTACCACTGGGAATAATCGCACGATCAATGCCCGGATTAAGCGCCAGGTGTAAATTCACAAAATTGAAACTTAATCCTTCTTGCCAAGGTTGTGAGAGATTTTTCACATACGATTCAATTTTGTCTGAGGCATAGGATCGGGTCATGAGTCCAGCGCCGCCCTGCAGGCCATACTCGGCAAGATCAGGAGCCCCTTGAATGAGGAGAGACACGATGGCTGCATCAAACCAGACTTTGACGTTGCAACTGACTTGGATAAAGGGGCCCAAACTTCCGGTATGTTCTAAGACAGATAGGGGGTAGGCCAATTCCGGTGGAATCGAAGGGTTCTGTTCAGAGGGAAGGCGAGGGAATTCAGGATCCGTAATGGCCGACACGGAGACGAAGATAAGATTGGGGTCTTGAAGATCGACATCCAAGACTTGGCCATCATGATAACTGCATAATTTTCCCATCTCATACCGCAAGGGGTAGGAGTAGCCCATCTTGCCATAAAAAATTCTGATGCCGCCCTCCAACGGTTCTTCGGGGCTTCGACTTATTTTTAAATCAAAGGGCAGAAGCAGATGAAATGCGTTTGTCCGTGCATTCATGAACGGGGCGCAGGCTCCGGGAAATTCTTTATGAATCGACGCATTTTCTGGTTCGAATTTTTTCGGGGTGCCACCAAAATGCTGGGCAGTTTTTGCCTCCTTGGTTAACCGATATTTCTCCTGGTAATAGGTGGAAGCTCGTTTTTGCGCAATCTCCAAAAAGTATTCCGGGAAGTCAGTCTCAACGATTAAGCTTTGTCGGTCCAAGGTCTGAGGGCGCGAAACCTTCATGGCTTCGCTATATCGCTGGAGATCGCTTTGGGTTTTTTTGATTAAATGTTCAAGGTCTTGGCCTAATTCAGGATCATTATATCGTGTGCCTGGTAAAATTTGGCGAGCTTTTTGCAGTAATTCGAGTTTCATCGTATAGCGTTTGGGCTCGGCAGAAAATACTGTGGCGGTCGCCATCAATAAATTAAATTGTTCTTCAGGAAGCAATCCTAATTGCCCCAGCTCGTTTTCTTTAACAAAAGCTAAAGCCAATGGACCAAAGGCTTCTTCTTGGCGAAGGTTGAGTGTGAGGAGATAGTTGAGATAGGCGCGGGCATCTTCGTTGGTCATGGTACAGTCCTCAAAAAGGCTGGCATTCTATGCCAACGTCTTCAGCGGGGCAAGTCCTGGTTCTTGTTCTGGGCGAGCGAAAGGAAGGTATTTTATGATTTTTTCCTCATTTATTGCATAACGCATTCTGGGCAAGAAGTCATGCCTGTGATAGCATGACATACAGAAAGAGAGGACTTTCTATGAGCAGGAATTTGGGAACTCGGAAGCTGAGCAGACAATTGGGCTTTGTGTTGTGTTTCGTGTTTTTGTGGATTGGGCTTACCGTTGTCCCAGCAGCGGCAGAGGGTGGGGCGAGTAAAAAAGAAGCGGCTTCTGCCCCTCAAAAAGATGGCGAACTCTCGTCGGACAATCTTCAAAAACAGATTACAGATTTGGATGGGCAAATACAAAAATTACGAGAACAAAGCTTGGCATTACAAGAAAAAACTCGGGCAAAACTACAAGAGCAATTAGATAACTTCAAACAACAACGAGACACCTTGATTCCTCGCATTGAAAAGCTGCGAGATAACAGTGAAACAGCTTGGCAAGATATTAAGGAAAATATTCAAAAGGCCATCGAAGATCTGAAGTCCTCAGTTGATACCATAAAAAAACCCCATGATCTGGTCGTTTCATACTCTATAGAATCCTCCCCTCTTCCTTCCTCCTAGGTCCATTACCCTCCTTTTGATATTCTACATTTTCGTACTCTGTCCTTGTGAGACTTGCATCGGGTCCTCGCGCTTTTTACACTGCCTGTTATGTCAAAATCTTCGCTAGTGCAACAGACGGAACAGGTTCTGGAATGGCATCAGTTACTTGATGCGGTGGCTCATGAAGCCTCCTCAAGCATGGGCGCAGAACGGTGTCGTGTCCTTCCTTTCGCTGAACATGTCGAAACGGCAAGGGTGCAACAACAAGAGACGTTCGAAATTGTTCAGATGTTTGCAGAAAACTCTCCCCTCTCCCCCTTAAATTTTCCAGATGTTCGCCCCATCCTTGGCCGGGCCGCAAAAGGGGGTGTATTGGAAGGATTGGATTTGAGAGATATTTCCCTTGTGCTGTCCATGAGTCAGAGCACGAAACGATGGTTAGAGGCACATCATGAAGCATGCCCAATCGTGAGTACGCGGGCCACCCAGCTGGAGGAACTGACATGGGTAAGGCAAACGATTGATCATTGCGTGGATCCTCAGGGGCACCTTCGTGAATCGGCTAGCCCAGCTCTCCAGAAACTTACTCAAAAAAGTCAAAATCTTCGGCAGGCTATGCGACGCCGATTGGAGCATCTGGTGTCTTCACACCAATATGAAGAACGCCTACAAGGGCAATATTTTGCTGAGCGTGAAAATCGTTATGTAATTCCCGTCAAAGCCGAACGACAACATGAAGTGGATGGTATTATTCATGATATTTCCAGCAGTGGCGCCACCGTTTTCATCGAGCCGCGAAATTTGATCGAATTGAATAACGCGATAAAATTTGCCGACCTGCAGGTGGCCCAGGAAACACTTCGAATTTTACAGGATCTTTCCGATACGGTGGCGGAGAACGTTGTCCCTCTCCAAGAAAACATTCATCGGCTTGCCGAGTTGGACTGTTTGGTTGCGAAGGCACGATTCAGTAGGAAAATCGAGGGATCTCCGGTTCATTTAAGCCAAGATCATCGGATTCATCTCATACAGGCCAAACATCCGCTCTTGGTGCTAACCAAAGACCATGTGGTGGCCAATACCGTTCATCTGGAGGAGGAGATTCATACCTTAATTATTTCCGGACCAAATGCCGGAGGGAAGACCGTCACACTTAAATTGGTGGGACTCATTGCCTTGATGGTCAAAGTTGGCCTGCTTCCTCCATGCGCGCCCAATTCCGAAATGGTCTTTTTCGACCGCATCTATGCGGATATTGGGGATTCGCAAGATTTACACCGAGATCTCTCAAGTTTCTCAGGTCATATTCTCTCTCTGATTGCCTTACTGGAAACTCTTCAATTCCAGAAGACGGTCTCGGCACATTCTTGCTTGGTGCTGTTGGATGAAATCGGGAGTTCAACGGATCCCATTGAAGGAGCCGCCTTAGCCGAAGCGATCTTAAGCCGATTGAGCGATTTAGGGTGTATGACTATTGTGACCACCCATTATCCCTCCTTAAAAACACTCACGTATCGAAACCCGCACGTTCGAAATGCCAGCCAGGAATTTGACGTGGAACATCTTTCACCTACCTATCGACTCATTGATGGAATCCCCGGTGGGTCGTCGGCATTGGATATTGCCAGTCGATTAGGGCTAGAGCCAGAAATCCTTCACCATGCAGGGGAATTGATGCAGCAAGAAGACCAGGATCTCAACCATGTGTTTCAACGGCTTCAACACACGTATGCCCAGTTGGAAGAAGAACGTTTGCAGGCCCACGCACGCCATCAAGAGTCTCAACGATTGCTTGAAGAAACGACTATTTTACGTGAACAATTCTCGACGCAGGCACGAGAGGAGCGGCAACGATATCGGCAACAATGGCAACGGGAGTTTTCTAAGGCGCAACGGCAGGTCAATCACATCGTCGAAACACTTAAAAAAGAAAAAAACCCATCTCAGGTGCAAGCGAGGCGTCGAGCAATAACTTCTATCGACCAACATATGAAAGAACAAACGCTAATCGATGGTCGCTCCTCTGACTCCATTCCTAAGGCAGGCGATCTTGTGGAAATTGATGAGTTGGGCACGGTGGGTATTCTGCAAGAAGATCCTGAAGGGAGAAAACAGGTCTCGATTCGCGTGGGGTCACAGACCATAAAAATTGCACCATCATCCGTGCGGGTTGCCTCCTCGTCAAATTCAAAGGGCAAAACCAAAGAACAATCTCGTCATGTTTCCCCTGGTTCTTCCCCACCGTTACCCAGTTCTTCGATAAACACGGGATTCTATCAACGCGAGCTTGATCTTCGAGGCATACGGATGGAAGAGGCCTTAGAGAAGACGATTACCGCATTGGATCAAGCCCTTATGGACCAGGCCAAATATGTGAAGATTATTCATGGGCAGGGATCTGGCGCCTTAAAGACCGGCATTCGGCAGCTTTGTCAATCGTCACCCTACACGGATAATTATCGTGCCGGAGATCCGGCTGAAGGGGGAGATGGGGTCACGATTATTGAGTTGCGGTAGAAGAGGGAGGGGGCGTCTGATTTTGAATGGCAATTTCGGCATTGCGAAGAAAGCCTTCGTGTTTTGGGCGGCGCAGTGGGCTTCCTTTGGTCATGGTCAGAAATTCTTCTTGGCTTAACGAGGCCAATTGCGATAACGGGGGATGGAGGGTCCAGGATGAGGGTTGGAAATGAGATTCAAGCGTCGGCTGGGCGTTGACGTTGAATGGGCAAATATCGAGGCAGTCATCGCAACCAAAGATTCGATTACCCATTTTTTTTCGCAGGTCAGGTGCAAGGTCTGTCATCGGCCCGCGATGTTCGATGGTGAGATACGAAATACACCGCTCGGCATCCAGCTGATAGGGTTCAACGATCGCCCCAGTTGGACAGGCTTGAATGCACAATGAACATGATCCACACAGATCCGTCGCAGGCTCATCCGGTTCTAATTCTAGGGTTGTCAGGATCTCTCCTAACAACAGCCAGGAACCATAACTGGTTGAGACCACATTGGTGTGTTTGCCAATCCAACCAATCCCGGCTTCCTGCGCCCAGGCTTTCTCCATGATAGGTCCTGTATCGACATAGCTGCGTGTCTGTATGTCCGGGACCTGAGTGTGAATAAATTTCTCTAATTCCCTCAGACGGGTTGTCATCAAGTCATGATAATCGTTTCCCCAAGCATAGCGGGCAATTCGTCCCGCATGATGGGTCTCATCCGGCATGTGGTCCGTGAAATAATTCATCCCGACCACAATCATCGATTGGCAACCTGGAAGGACTTTGGTGGGATCGGCACGACGCTGCGGGTCTCGCTCCATCCATGCCATGGTGCCGTGAAAGCGTTGCTCCAACCAATGCGTTAACCGATTCAATAGATGCTTGGGTAGGGGGGCAGGATTGGGTGTGGTGGAATCTGGTGACTGAATGAGATCAGGATTGAGAAGAGGAACACGGGCAATGCCAACGGTATCAAAGCCCAAAGTTTGTGCTTCGGCTTTAATTTGGTTGACAAGAGTCGACGAGGAGACCATGTGAGTCGACTCTTTCGTCTATGGATGCAGGAAGATTATTTTGGTTGAGGAAAAGCAGGATTGGCAGGAGGAACATTATCCGCGCAATTAAACATGACCGTGAATCGACCCGTACATTGTTCAGTCTTACAGGCTTCGCAGGTCCCGACAATGGAGGTTTTCCAATCAGTTTTCTTTGTGTCAAATTGGCATGAGGTGGCTCCACCTTTAGTGGCCTCCGCCCAGGGTTCGTCATAGCCTGGAAACTGGGCAACCGTACATCCATTCAGAATCGGTACGTAACATTCGGCCTTTTCCCCACCTTTAGCCATCCCAATGGTGCAATTAGATTCTGTGCGGGATTGAGACTCAGCGGCTCCAGCATGATCAACAATGGTCCATGTGCCATTCATCAAAAGAAATCCAAGAAACAGACCAAAAAGGAAACGGGAAATACCCGAAGTTTTCATGGGGGAGATGTTGTGACAATGATTCATGATGACCTACGTTAAAAAAGAATAAAAAATACAAGCATTGGATCGCTTGTCAGTATACCTACTTTCCTTATACCACATTAGAAGAGAAAGAGGCTGTCAAAAATTCATTTTCTCTCCTGTTTGAGAGAAATGAGGAGAGAAAGGCTGAGTGCCAAGCTCTTGGAATTGGCTCATGACTTCTGCTTCCCACGATTGTTGGGCGTCAAGGTTTAACCCATGCTTGGTATCAGAATCATATTGAAGATTCAATCGTTGTGCGACTAATTTCGTTAACTCTAACATTTTCCATAAATCATCCTGTTCGGTCATAAAAAGGTTGGCTTGCCGAACCACCAAACAACTAATCAAAAAATGCAGTTGTTCGTGAGCCAGGAGCTGTTCAGACATCCGCCAAAGCATGCCATTTTCCGGATCGATAAGGTCTGGCTTCACCCACGAATGGGCAAAGTCAAATGCAATTGAGAGTCGATGCTGAAGGGGATGATGCAGGAAACGAATAGCTGTTTCTGCCCCTCGTTGATCCTGTGGCACCCGAGGGGTGAAGTCAGTCCACTGTAACAGCCTATCTGGTTGGCAAGAGGGAATCGGTGAAGGATCAGGAATCCATGTGAGCGTGGGGGCACAACCGACTAAGAAAAGGGAAACGGTGAGATACCGTATTTGTCGCAATGTTGTATTGATGATGAAAGGAACGCGTAGAACACATAGGTGGATCTGTCGCAAACGTCGCTTCCATACATATAGGCGTGAATGATTCACCATAAGCGGCTGGCTGAGGCAGCTAATGCATAGAACGATTCAACCGCATCGAGGACCTCACGTTCGAGGTTTGCCATCTGCCCTTTCTTGATCATGCGCATCCCCATTAACTCGATCCCACACGATACAGCTATCCCAACTTGTCCTTGACCCGAATAGAGGTCTCGTCCAGGCGCCATCTTCTCCTGGTCGGTCTCTTGCACCACTAGAAGCCTGCGCCAAGTTTCGTGCTCTGTTTGATGCCCGATGGGGTAATCGTGGAGTCAGAGGTAACCCCGTGCTCTTCAACATGGCGGAGACTCAACGAGTAGGGACAGACCAGCGAATGCCATTCATCGTCTCGTCCGCTTTGCCCGGTTTGCAAGCTGGGCTTTTGCTTTTCCGATGCTGAGAATGCAGGCCCTTGCAGCAGTCTCAGAATGATAGGGTTGCTTTGTAATAACTTCTATCGGGTGCTTGGTTGTTCGTTCGATATTGACGAGGTACGATTTTTCCTCACCTGTCACAAGTGAAATAGCTGTTCCATGTGCCCCCGCACGAGCTGTTCGGCCGATGCGATGGACGTAATTTTCAGCGATGTTGGAGAGTTCGTAATTAATCACATGAGTGATTCCGTCAATGTCTATGCCGCGTGACGCAATATCGGTCGCCACCATCACCTGAACTTGGCCATGGGTGAAATCCTGAATCGCTTGTTGCCGCGCACCTTGGGTTTTATTTCCATGAATCGCTGTCGCAGCAATACCGTGTTTTTCAAGCGTTTGGGCCACTCGATTAGCCATATGTTTCATGGCGACAAAAACGAGCGTTTTTTGTTGTTTCTTATTTTTCAACAAGTGAACAAGTAGATTGATCTTGTCTTTTCTTTCCACAAACATTGCTGTCTGATGAATGAGTTCAACCGTGGTCGCTTGAGGGGTGACTTCAACTTTTTTGGGGTTCGTCAAAATGGTCTGTGCAAGTTTCTGTATCTCAGTCGGCATGGTTGCGGAAAAAAAGAGGGTGTGTCGCTTGGCTGGAAGCAGAGGGAGTATTCTTTTAATATCGCGAAGGAATCCCATATCTAACATGCGATCAGCTTCGTCTAACACAAATATTTCGACCTTTCCAAGGCGTAAATATTTCTGTTGGATTAAATCAAGTAAACGCCCAGGAGTGGCCACAAGAACATCGGT
>JAQBGS010000373.1:0-8157 GCA_032128535.1 Nitrospirota bacterium | reverse complement strand
AGCATTATCGATGAATAAATACAATTCACTTCTAAGCCTGTTTTTTATGGAATGTTTCTTGCGTGAGCATGCCATTGAAATTCCATTATAGGGATTCATGCATCGGGTTATGGACCTCAATCTTGGACTCAAAAGTACCTGGAAGGTGCGGAAAGTAATCGCGGCCAACCCAATGGTTTGAGGACCGACGTCTGTATGGAGGAAAATTTTTACTGATTTGGTTTTAGAGAGGGAGTCACCCGGCGGAGTGTTGGGGAATTCCCCACCTCAAATTGGGGATTGAGAATGGCTGTAGGATACTTACAAGGGCTTGGAAGTTGGGAGGGGATCAGAATACGGTAAAGGTTAGAACCACACCTTAAGCATTTACCCAGTGGCTCTTTACCGAGATAATGAAGTGAGCCATGATACCGGCGCATCCTGCGCTCCTGGCCCATCCGTGGGAAAAGAAGACTGCGAATAAATGATGGACAGTATTTAAGCTGATTCTTAGGAAATGGTCAAGATACGCTTGATTTTCAACTCTGCCAGACAAAAATGGTTAGACGGAACTTAGTCAGCATCGCCTCCACGTTGGCGAATCAATTTGAGAAATTCATCTCGCGTTTGCTGTTGCTTTCTGAACACGCCCAACATTTCACTCGTCACCGCGACCGTGTTTTGTTTTTCGACTCCACGCATACTCATACAGAGATGCCTCGCTTCCATGACTACCCCCACGCCATGTGGGTTGAGTTTTTCTTGAATGGTATGGGCAATCTGCACGGTTAATCGTTCTTGCACCTGCAAGCGACGACTGAACATGTCCACGATACGCGGCACTTTGCTCAAGCCCACCACTTGCTTGCGAGGGATATAGCCCACGTGGCATTTGCCAAAAAACGGCAACAAGTGGTGTTCGCACAGACTATAAAAATCGATGTCTTTGACGATCACCATTTCATCATATTGAATGGGGAAGAGGGCATCGTTGAGCAGCGTGTCGATATCTTGATGATACCCCTGCGTCAAATAGGTTAAGGCCTTGGCCACCCGTGTGGGCGTCTGCTGCAACCCATTTCGATCAGGATTCTCTCCAAGCTGGCTGAGTAATTTCCGAATGGTGGGCTCAATGTCTTGGATTGTAGCTGGCACCTTCATTGCAATCTTATCCGCATCTGCAATCTTTCTGATATTTCGTGGGTTAGATGCGGCTTTGGATTTCATCGATTTTGGTTTCATATCTCTCCATGCTCTCGGGTTGGTGGAACCGATTCCCTAAAGAATTGACGGCTTCGGATCACCCACATATTCGAAAAAGTTATCCCGAGTCTCAACCACTCCGATTTTTTCCAATCGGCCCGATGGGATCCGATTCACTAATAAATCCCAGATAACACTAGCCAGATTTTCTCCGGTTGTGGTGAGACGTTGAAACGCGGGATCGAAATTCAAATGTTGGTGATCGAAACGAGCGACAATGGTTTCGTGCACAATCTGATCAAGTTGATTCACATCCGTGATCCACCCGGTTTTCGTATCCAATTCTCCTTGGACGGTGACCTGAATTATATAGTTATGACCATGCCCGTTCTGGTTATTACATTTGCCAAAAATTTTTTGATTCACGTCATCCGGCAATTGTTCAGTATGCAAGCGATGTGCTGCGCAGAACGTATACGTTCGAGTGATGGAGATGACTGTTGACATGGAGGCTAAATGATGAGGATTAGAGTGTTTGTGGAGGTGAAATATACATATGGTCTCTCAACATACGTACGTGAGTTATTGGGAAGAGGATTCGACTTCTTGAGAGGTATCCATTGATGTTTTCTCCCACTTCTCTTCGGGTACTTGAACAATCACGTCTCCCGACACCCGAGCCTGACAACCCAATCGGCGATAGGGTTCAGTCAGCGCTTCTCGATCCAGCAAATCTTGTTCATCAAAATCAATATCGGACAAATTCTCCAACCCCGCCACCACATCGACTCGACACGTCGTGCACGAGGCATTGCCACCACAATCATTGTTTAAAGGGAAGCCCAACTGCTCAGCCGCTTCCAACAGAGAGAGATCGGCTGCTACCTCTCCACTTTTTCCTTCAGGATGGATAAACGTCACACGAGGCATTCGACTTGTCCCTTATCCAACTGCCACCGGTGCCGGTTTTTGGGGACACCGCCCTAAGCGGATATGCTCTTCGAACTCCGATCGAAACAGGCGCAAGCTATTTTGCACCAGGACGGCTGCACCCGTGACCAATGTGCAAAAGCCTGTGCCTTTCACAAATCCACAAATTTGCAATAACTTCACCAAATCTTTTTCTTCGCCCTGCCCTTCTTCAATCTTCCGTATCAACGTCGCCAACTCTTCCGTGCCGATTCGGCACGGCGGGCATTGGCCACAGGTTTCTCGTTCAAAGAAATGGGAAAACTTTAGAGTTTGTTCTACCATGCAGGTAGCATCATCCACCACAATCACCCCGGCAGAACCTAGGCCGGTTCCAGCTTTTTTCAAGGAATCAAAATCCATAGGGAGATCTAACTGATCGGCTCCCACCATAGAAAAAGATGGCCCACCTGGAAAGACGGCTTTCACGCCATGGCCATTAGGCACCCCTTGCCCACAGACCTCGATCAAATGACGGATCGAGGTTCCCAACGGTAATTCATACACCCCAGATCGATTGACGGCCCCACTGAGTGAAAACAACATGGTGCCGGGCGTCGTACTCGTTCCCACTTCTCGGAACCACGCTGGCCCATTCCGTAATATTTGTGGAATATTGGACAACGTCTCCACATTATTCACGAGTGTGGGTTTGCCATGTAAACCAAATTCCGTGGGATAGAATGGCGGCTTTTGTTTCGGTTGGGCTGGACGCCCTTGCATCGACTCCAACATGGCAGTTTCCTCGCCCGCCACATAACTGCCATAGCCATCAAAGACTTCGATATCTAAATTGAGTCCGGTACCCAGAATATTTTCACCCAAAAACCCCTTGGCTCTGGCTTCTTCTTTGGCCCGCTCAAAGATGGCTTTCTCTTCTGCAAATTCGTGATTGAGGTAAATATACGCTTGCTTGGCTCCCACGGTATGTGCAGCAATCAGACACCCTTCTAATAATTGATGGGGATGGTGTCTGAGTAAATAACGATCTTTAAACGTCCCAGGTTCATGCTCCCCAGCATTGCAGACAAAATAGCGTTCTTTGACTCGATGATTGAGGACTTTGTCCCATTTCAAACCAGTTGGGAATCCTGCGCCTCCGCGTCCTCGCAAATGCGCTTCCTTCAATTGCGCAATAGTGGTCTGCGGATCATTCTTGATGACACATTTCGCCCAAACTTCATACCCTCCCTGTTGGCAATAAGCATCGCTATCCCAGGCGTCTCCAGGAATTTCTCGTAATACTCGTGGAGTCATTGTCTCAATCATGGTGCTTCCCAAAAAGCTGAATGGAAATATTTATTGGATTGTAAACCGGTTGAACATGCCGAACATGTCTTTTCGGCCTGCTTGGCATGACTTACGAGCACTATACGAACGGATTTCCAAAGCCGTCAAGCATCTAGGGATGCGGTCGCCATTGGGCGGAATTCGTGAAAGATTCTCTTGAGGCAACGGTCCGCATTTAGGCCATTTTGTTGATCATCTGATCAACCTGTGTACACAATTCTCGAACCGCCTCTGCTGAAGTTTCTAAGGCGGCTTTTTCCTCCGTCGTGAGTGCATATTCGATAATGGCCTCAGCTCCCTCCGATCCTAATTTCACTGGCACCCCTAAGACCAAATTAACAAATCCATACTCGCCTTCACATAAGGTGGCACAGGGGAGAATTTTCTTTTGATCTTTTGAGATAGCTTCGACCATTTCCACCACGGACGCGGCTGGAGCATAGTAGGCGCTTCCTGTCTTCAATAAATTGACAATTTCTGCTCCCCCTTCCCGTGTGCGCTTGATCAACGCCGCCAACGCGTCGGGCGAGAGCCATTCATCAATAGGTCGACCCGCGACAGTGGTATATCGAATAAGTGGCACCATTGAATCACCATGCCCACCCAACACCATCGCATGAATATTTTCCACCGAGACCTGTAACGCCTCCGCAATGAAGGAACGGAATCGTGCTGAATCCAAGACTCCGGCCATTCCCAAAACACGGTTTTTCGGAAATCCACTAACGCGGTGGGCCACATGGGTCATCACATCAAGCGGATTGGAGACAATAATGAGAATGGCTTCCGGCGACCGCTTGGCCGTTTCCCGCACAACGGACGAGACAATCTTGGTGTTGGTTTCGAGTAATTCATCTCGGCTCATACCTGGTCGCCTTGGGATACCCGAAGTAATAATGACGACATCGGAATCTTTCGTCGCCTCGTAGTTATTGGCTCCAGTGACCGCAGAGTCATACGCACAGACAGGTCCCGCCTCCACTAAGTCCAGCGCTTTGCCTTGTGGCATGCCTTCGACAATATCCACTAACACAAGGTCGTACCAATTTTTTTCAGCGAGGCGTTGAGCAATAGACCCACCCACATTGCCCGCACCCACCACCGTCACTTTTACTCGCTTCATCACGTCACCCATCCCTTTGAGGATCCTAGCCATGCGCGTTTAATCATCGTCATGGCTCGCCCACCCTGCGACTTTAAAATTGATGGTACACACAAAATTATCCCCATCATAAAAATTCACTTTAATCTTTTTCTTGCCATACTCGCGGGCCAAAAAATCTTCAGGATGATCCACAAATTCCTGGTACGCCCCAGCCGCATATCCCCCTAATTCTTTAAACGCGACGATCATACCGGTTTTGATTTCCTGCAACATTTTCGCCGTACAACGAGGATAAATTTCCCAAAACTTTTCCCGAATTTCGTCTAGCGTCGGCTCGGTTCGCTCTCCATCGGCTGGACGTGGCTTATCAAACTTGGCCTGACGCCGGACATAGGGGTACTGATGCCCGGTGAAGAGCTTATAGAGCCAGGGAGGCACATCAGGTCGAGTGGAGTTAGTCATAGATTTCCCAGCACATCCTCACCATGTTTATCGCGCGGTCAGCCGTTGGTAGATTTTTGGTAGCCGGGTCGGAAGCGACTCCACCTCATCAACGACCAAAAATCCAATATCTCCATACATGCGTTTGACATAGTCGGTAGCCGCTTGATCGATGGTAATACAGAACGGGTGAATGCCTTTCAGACGCGCCTCACGAAGCGCCATCTTGGTATCTTCCAAAGAATATTCATCCGCATAGTCATCATCCAACGGCTTCCCATCACTGATCAAGATGAGCAGCCGCACTTTCGCGGCCTGTTGCATTAATCGATGCGTCGCATGGCGGATGGCTGCCCCATCACGATTTTGTTGTCGCGGTTTGACGCCACTGATTTTCAGCCCTACCCGTCCCCCAGCCCGGTGCTCAAAATCTTTCAGGACATGAATGTCCACGGCCTGCCGACTCTGCCCGGAAAACCCATAGATGGCATATTGATCCCCAATGGCTGAAAGCGCTTCGGACAGTAATAATAACCCTTCCTTTTCAATGTCAATGACTGGACGAGCTCGCGACCCGATTTGGCGGCCGGTCGATCCACTCATATCCACAAGAAAGGCCACGGCGACCTGACGATCATGTTTCTGGCGAGTGGAATAGACCTGATCGGATGGTTCCAACCCATGACGCCGATCCACCATCCAGTTGACTAACGCATCAAGATCGATATCCTCTCCATTGGACTGTCGACCAAGTCGCCGAAAGGCCTCGGGACGAATCGTTTCAAAGTAGCGTCGAATTAACCGGACCATAGGCCCATAGGTTTGAAACGTGTCATCAACAAAGTCGGGCGAACCTTCCACGCCGGCTTGCTCGATCACTTGGCACCATTGCGGGCGATAGTCACGAATCAATCCATCCCACTCGTCGTACACAAATCTTCCACTGCCCAACGACGTGCCATGACGTCCATCTTGTGGATGAAGATTAGGCTGAAACCATTGCTGGAGAGGAGAAGCCCCAAACAGTGGATTCTGCGGGTCTGGCGATGCTTGAGATGACACAGCAGGGGAATGTTGTTGGCGACCAGATGTGCGTCCTTCCATTCCTTCTGAAAGACCTCCGCCTGATTGTTGGCCTCTGGACTGTGGTTCTGACGTCTGCTGATCTTCCGCTTCAATATGATCCGGATTTAACACCCCGCGGAACTCCCAATTGAGGACTGGTTGATAGTCATCCTCCAAATGTTCAGCCGCTTCATGTTGTTGCCCTGCCTCGGAAACTGAAGTCTCCTCAGAAAGGTCTTCACGCCGATCCTCATCTGGATCTTGTACGAACGTCCCAATCCGAGCCTCTAATTCTTGGTACAGTCGATCCGCTAGCTCGATCCCGTCATCAACTGTGGCGGTTGGGCGTAGGATCGTTCGCGCAATCGCCCACACCTCATCAATCACCTCTTGAAGCCCGGGCCGCGAAAAGTCATCTTTGGTCAGTCCTGAAAAATACAACAACAACGCATCTAACACGATTTCTCGCGCGGTCATACCATGCGACAACGTGCGGGTCTGAATGGCTTCTTTAGTCAGAATAGCGAGATCTTCCTGCAATCCTGGATATTCCTGTTTGAGCAAAAAATCAATGCGGGCATCTTCAACAATTTCCCATACATCCCGAATGATTCTGGATTGTGGGTAGACCCGAAACAGGTCTCCTAACGTCTGGATAGCCTGATCCTGAGTATTGTCTGGTTTCGTATACCGGGCCTTCGCATTCAAAGCCACGCGTTGCAAGACTTCATGAGAGACACGATAGGTCCCAAATTCTACATGCCCCACTTCATGAGCCACCATGACGGAATACCAGCGACGATTACCCTCTTGGGTCGGTGATCGTTTCATTATAAGTGGGAGGTAAATGGTTAAGTTCTTCCTGCTCATCTGAGCTCGTTCTGAATTTGTGGTCACCACTTTTTGATCCGAGAGTGCACCACTTACTGGAAGGGGTTCCAATGTGACTTCTTGCCCACAAAGCGCCATGGCAAACATTTTCAGGGAACGGGCTACCTGCCGGAGGGACACCCCACTCAGAGCCTCTTCCACCACGGCACAGGCCTGCCGTGTCTCCAACGCAAAAAACGCCCGGCCAGCATCAAGGCTATATTCCAACGCCTCCATACCCTGGGAAAACCACGCATCAAATACCGTCGTATCTTCAGATGGACCTTGCAATCCCAACACCTCGGGAACCCGCCGAAAATAGGTCAGAGCTGCCTCAGGATCCTGGTCCACAATCAACAGACCAAATTTCAATACTCGGATTTTCCATTCTTGGGAGGGTAATCGTGCCAGAATGCTTGGAGCTTCAGCTAAAAACACAATAGCTTGCTCCGGAGAACGGTCGGCCAGATTCGATCCTAGATCAATAATCCGTCGTTTTACCTCTGGTTCTGTGATCTCCCCAAAAAGACTGGGACTGGTTCGAAAAAACTCCAAGGTGCCCACATAGTCAGGTTTCCCGAAACTATTTTGGACCATCAATTTCATCCCAAATCCAATCCAATCTTTCGCCCCTTCCAAGGGGATCGCCCTGGCAATCGCTGGGCTTTCACGGAAAAATTCATTTCCTAAGACATAATTCCAACTGGCTAATTCCATCCCTAAAGAGGCCCACTGCTGCATATCTTCCCGTGAATGATCTTGAGACAACTGTGGGAGCACTTTAAGCCACTCATAGGCACATTGTGGCGCGGACTCCATAGGCCCGTCGGCTAATTCCAAGACCTGTGCAAGGAGCTCGTCTCTTTGTGGTGTCTCTCCCAAAAATCCAAGAATCGTAGGGCTTTCCTTAAAATAACGAAGACCCAATGCACCGGTTGCCTGCGCAAGGGTAATGCCAAGATCAAGCCACGGGACGACACTGTCCAGACAGCCCCGGCGTGCTAACTCGCCTAATGCTGAAATGGCCTCTCCTTGTATTTTGGAGGAAATCTCTCCCAATTCATCTAACAATTCTAAAATGGCGCTCTGACATTGGATGTCTGCCAATTGGCTGACAAGATTCTGAGCCGTCGTCAGATCAATCTGGTCGACTAAAAGCTTTTCGAGCCTCTGTGATTGGGATTGTTGTGGCATCACAAATTGAATACAGATTTCTGTAACACGCTTAGGGAACT
>JAQBGS010000372.1:0-5770 GCA_032128535.1 Nitrospirota bacterium | reverse complement strand
AAGAACTCCTTTTAGCACATTTTAGTTCGTTTCCATCATAATACAAAGAGAAATTAGAACCGTGGATTTTTTCCTCCACTTCCCCTTTCCTGAAAAATTGAATCCTTGTCCGCTTTTCTTCTGTCTGGGGATGAGCGTGTGTCATGAGTCTGTGAGTTGATAACAATGAAAGATCGAGTGAGTCAGATTGTCAGCGCCCGATGGTTTGAACGCGTGATCATTCGATTAGAGGAGCGTTTGGAGAGAACCGCGTAAGGCGACTAAATTATTTCTAAGGGTTTGGGAATGGAAGAAATTCTCTGAAGGAAGGATCTAGCGACTAGGCAGGAATCCTGCCTAGTCGCTAGCCTCACCTCATAAATTTATTGTCGAATGCCGTTGGTCCAGGCGACGGTCGGTCCGACATTGACGGGTGCCGGTTTCGTGCATTTTTTCCCGCGATTGCCATAACTAATCGTCGAGGTCTTGATCGGACATGTTCCAAATGCAGTCCCGAATTCAACAATGCCGTTAATGACCGTCAAGGTTGATTGCCCATCTGGACTGACGAGAAGGTCAAATTCGGTTCCCTTCACGGCAGCCGTCGCAACGGGTGTTTCAATCTCCAGGGGTTTTGGCCCGCCTTTCGTATCCACCCAGACTTCTCCCTGTTTCAGGCGAATGATTCGGGTAAACCCCGCAGCCTTTTCCCATCGAGACAGGATGGTGAATTCTGTGTTTTCGTTTAAGGCCACTTGAATGCCATTGCTGAATTCAATTAACGCTTGACTGGCGGCCTGTGTTTTCAAGACATCCCCTTCGTATAATTGAAGACTGCCACTGCCTTCCAGGCGTTCTTCGATTCCGTCTGATCGAACAATGAGAAATTCACCAATACCCTTTTTGGCCGTCCCGACGGATTCCTGTTCGGCCAGCGCCGGAGTATTGAGCCCAACAGAGGCGAGACAAAGGGTCACAAGACCCAGGCCGATGAATGATCGTTGAATGTATGATGGAAACCCCATATTCAGTCATCCTTTCTGCACGTTCATGCGCAATGTCGTGGTCCGTGTTGATGAGAATATCTCATTCAATCTATTTATCTTATTTTGAGGCGACGACTCGAATGGGTTTTCGCCCTACGGGCACCGTGGCCAGGACCTGATTCGTTCCGGTATCAAGAATGCGCACGTCATTCGATCCTGTATGTCCGACGTACAAGCGAGTGCCGACTGAATTGGCCCAAATGCCATTGGGACCTTCGCCGACGTCGATTTGTCCAGAGATTGCCGGGGTATCCGTGTTGGCGCTGACAATGACGACTTTATTCAGCCCGGCGACCGTCACATAGGCATTGGGGCCCGCTGTTCCCTTGAACGCAAACGCAATTTGTTGGGGGGCAGGGCCAACTTCCAGGGTCTGCACGACTTCATTGGTTTTCGTATCGATAATGTAAAGATCTTGGCCGCCAGTATTGGTGCCCCAAATTCGGCCATCGGGGGCGAGAATCAGAAAGTGCGGATTCGCTCCGACGGGAATTCGTTTGATGACTTGGTGGGCCGTCACATCAATGACATTCACCATTTTGTCTTGCGAACTCACATACGCCAAGCGACCATCTTTGGAAAAGGCAATGCCCATGGGGCCTTTGCTCACGGGAATCGTCCCAAGAATTCGGTAAATAGTGGTGTCGATGATGGAAATGGTGTCATTCCCGATATTGGCGACCCACGCATGCCGGTTGTCGTTGGTTAAGGTGACAACGTGTGCTCGGTTCCCAGTATAGATGGAGGCAATGGTTTCCATGGCGTCGGTATCGATGACCGAGATTCGGCCAGAGGCCAAATTCGTCGCCCATAATCGTTTTCCATCGCGAGACAAAGAAAGATCGTGGGTCGCATGGTTGAGCGTATCAATCTCCCCTAAGGGCTGAAAGGTATTCCCATCAATCACACTCACCGAATTCGAGCTTTCATTGGCCACATACACTTTGGTTTGTTCCACTTGTAATTGAGCAGGTGGTGAAAAGCTAGAACAGCTGGCGAGTAATCCGATGGTGAGGAATCCCCAGAGGGGCGAGAATCCCATGGTCTTGTGAATCATACAATAACCTCCTTCTTGAAAAATTGCTGAAACGTCGAATAGCGATGAGTGGGCCAGGGCACAAGTCGCACTATGGAGAAGGGACCCGCCCCAAAATTAATTGTCCTTCAAACTCCCCTTTTTTGACGGGATGTTGGTTTTGCCCGGTGACTTGAGGCACATGGGTGGACACATAGGCGTACGCCTCATCGACCGTGACCACACCATCGGCATCAAAGTCCGCTCCCCCCCGCAACCCTTGTAAAAGATAATAGGTAAAGACCCCGTGTTGTAAATCATCGCGTTCTTCACTTACTTCTCCCGCTCGGCTGGCCGTGAGGACAACCCGACCTTTGCCTTTTGACAAGCGAGTGAGAAAGTTATCAGAGATGACCGCACGTCGGCTAGCGGTGGAAAACGTTCGTCCCGCCGTGGCTCCACTATAACAAGAATCGGTGATGAAAATGACCCGATCAGCTGAGAGTCGGCGAAAAATCGTCTCGATCTCCCGCATCGGCAAGCCCGTGGAATAGAGATCTTTGGGGTCAGCATCATAGGGAATGAGGTATTTTTCCAATCCGTCCCCATCCGGGCTCATCGAATCGGTTTCCGGGGCGCCATGACCCGCATAATAAATAATCACGGTATCTTGAGGCCCGGCCTTTCTCTTCAGATCAGTGCCCATTGACCGTTTGAGGTTAAACAACGTAGCTTGGTCATTGGCTAAGAGGGTGATCTGATCCTCCGGAACCCCGACTTGATTTCGGAGATAATCGTAGAAGGCGATGGCATCTTTGTCGGCATATTTCAGGGGACGAACCTGTTCATATTGAGAAATACCAATGACGACGGCCCAAATTTTTCCCTTATCCACGAGTCGCGTCACATGCAGTGTTCTGGTCGTCGATAGTTGTTTATCGTCGAAGGCCGTAATCGTAATCTCGTTGGCGCCTTCCCGGAGTTGAACTGATTCGGAAAATTCCAAGGTGGGTTGAACCGAAGGCCCATCCCCCACGACCACCACGCCGCGGCCTTGGCGACGAACGAGAAGCTCGTTATTCACGCGGACTTCAATGCGCGAAATACCCTTTTCGCTGGCGGCCGCCCCAGTCAATTGGATGCGATCAACTTTGACCTCTTTCCCATCCAATGGGGTCGCCAGCGCAATGGCTGGGGGCGTCGCTGGGATCGTTTTGGCACTGGTATATTCATCCAGTTTCGAGCGGAGCTGTTTGAGTTCCCCGCGAAATTGCTGTAACGCCTGTTCGGCTTGTTGGCGTTCGGCTTGTTCGCGTTGCAGTTTCTCGTGCATGGTTGAAAGCTCAGTGGTTTGGGCCTTGGCCCTGGTGTCCAGTTGAGATCGGAGTGTTTCCATTTCTTGCTCTTGTTCTTTGAGAGCCTTGGCCGCTTGTTCTCGCTCACGTCGATCTCGCGTAGATTCTTGCTGACTACGAGACTGTTTCGCTTCCTGGGTGGCAGTCAAATCGGCGACCTTCGTGCGGAGTTCCTCGACTTCTCGTTCCCGTTGGTCCAAATCTTCTTGAATCTTGGCTCGGGCTATTTCGGCCTCCTCAAGTTTCTCACTCAAGGTAATAAATTGGGCTTTCTTCGAATCCTCCAAGCCTTGGATGGTTGGAATTGGCATTTCGCCTTTAAGGGCGAGAGTGGCGACCGAAACCTGACTTTTGGCAATCCATCCGGTTTCCCGGTCCGACAGTTTGACGCGGTACCAGTCACCCAATACTCCATTAATTGAAAGAGTCTGATCTTTTGGAATGGAGGCGAGGACCGATGTTTTAGGGCCCGCGCCACTAAAGATGGTGGCCGAGGTCTCAGTGACGGTGGCCAGTTTGTTGGTGGCGAGGATGGGTTGAGCGGGCTGCCCATCGACCGGAAGCTGAAGGTCTTCATTCAGAAAGACCTTTTGCAATTTTTCTTGAATAAAGAGTTTAAATTGAAGCTGATCAGCCGGGAGATCGGGCCAAACGGTAAAGTTCATTCGGACTTGTTTGGATTCATCAGGTTTGAGTTCACCAAACCGAACCATGTGCGGCCGTATCTTCAGATGTTGGTCTGGGGCGTTGGTCATTTCCACCCAGGTGTCAGGAGCAAGAACCGATCCGACGTTGCGGAGAGTCAACAGCAGGTCAACGGCTTCCCCTTTTTGAATGCGTCCGTCGCCGTTGCCCACGGATTGGCCGCTGCCATCATCCAGGATTTGATAGTTATAGGCGAAGCGTGGTCGTTGAGCTCCTGCGACGGTCAGCGCAGCATGCAGAGGAGGAGGAATAAAGCCATTGAATTCTTTAAAGGACACGTCGATCTGTGTTTCAGATGCAGAAAAATCTTCGGGGATTTCAATGGTGACGGATTCGGACTTCCGTTGGCCGGCCTCAATTTTCCCAAAAAATAACAGGTGTCCTTCAAATAAAGGATTGGGGCTATGGGTGGTCGCTTGGAATCGATACATCGGGCCTTTCCCAGTGTTGTTGACGCTGAGATGAATCTTCAAACGCTGACCGGGTTTCACCTCATGGGGTTGAAGCACCAGTTTGGCCTCAGGATAGGGAGGCGGGGATGGGGGCGGGCCCACTTCACTATCCCGTTCTTGAATCTCGGGTTGTTTCACTCCGCCTCTTGAGACGACGGGTGTGGTCAGTTGCGGGGTTCGAAGCCGAACCAGGCCGTCGCGTCCGCCAGAAGCCAAGGCATGATCATGGGCCGTCAGGGCGAGAGCCCAAATCGGCCCATGATGTTCGTTGAACGAGGCTAGCTCACGGCCGCTCTTGGTGTCCCAGATGCGAATCACCCCATCCTCTCCAGCTGAAATCACATGTTGGCCGTCAGGAGAAAACGCGACGGCCTGGACCGCTCCGGTATGTCCTTGCATTAGACCGCGTTCACGGCCAGCCGCCAGATCCCAAAGCCGCACGGTGGAATCGGCGGAACCACTCACAAGAAGGTGTCCATCAGGAGAAAACGCGACTGCATGAACAGCCTTCGTATGGCCGGAGAACGTGTGTTGTTGACGGCCACTGGAGGGATCCCAGATGTGAACAAGCCTGTCGCTGTTTCCAGTGGCAAGGAGGCGACCATCAGGCGAATAGGCCACCGAAAACATGATCCCGAATCCGCTTTTCATGGCCTTGAGGGTCTTTCCCGTTTTCCAGTCCCACAGATAGAGGCTACCCCCATCTCCCACGGTGGCCAACGTTTGGCCATCTGGAGAAAAACTGAGAGATCGGATATTGCCAAAACGAATGCTGAAGGAAATCAATTCTTTGCCGGTAGAAATATCCCAAATGCGACAAGTGCGATCAGACCCTCCAGAAGCCACATAGCGATTGTCGGGTGAAAAGGCCAGGGCATGAACGGCACTCGTGTGGCCTTTGAGTTCATGCCGGAGGTTCCCGCTGATTCTTTCCCACAGACGAATGGTTTGATCGCCACCGCCTGAGGCAAAATACTGCCCATCTGGAGAAAAGGCGAGCGCAAAAATTTCCCCATAGTGCCCGGTCAGTGTTCGTGAAGGTGTCTCTTGAGCAAACGTTCCGGAAGGGATAAGACTGGCGAATAGCCAGAGAAGCAATAAGGTATAAAACGGGCGGATAATCGTAAGAGTAGAGTGAGATAGGGGCTGCGAGTTCGACATGTGGGGCACCTTCCAGTGAGGAAATCCTGTCCTAATGCCCAGTCTGTCGCCGCTTCG
>JAQBGS010000371.1:0-4134 GCA_032128535.1 Nitrospirota bacterium | reverse complement strand
AGTGATCTTCCCCCTGCCGAAAATAGGACTATTCACCCGGCCCCACCTGGCGAGTTTGTGGGATTAGCCAATCCCTATCAGAATAACGAGGCCAACATTAATATGGGAAAAGGCTTGTATGCCGCGTACTGTTCGCCCTGTCATGGAGCCAATTATGATGGCAAGGGAACGGCCGCGCCTGGTTTTAATCCTCCTCCGGCTAATTTTAGTGATCCTGGAACAATCGCGCAGTTACAAGAATCCTATTTATTTTGGCGAATTAAAAAAGGTGGCGTCGGTTTACCAGTAGAAGGCATGCCGTGGAAATCAGCCATGCCTCGTTGGGAAGTCGAATTGCCAGATGAGTTTATCTGGAAGATCATCATGGGGGAATATGATGGAGCTCATCAATCCCCTCGAACCTGGGAAGAAGAAGATTAGCAGACAGGGATTTTCATGGTGCAGGTTCGTTTTGTGGAGAATATGACATGCTGAACAGACTGAGATTCCTCTCAATAATTATCTTGGTGGGAGTATGTGGAATACTCGGTTCTTCGATTGGATTTGCTAGTGATCCACCGCCTGCAGGCGAGGTGGGTACAAGTGTGTCAATCCGAATGTATCAGGTGGAGGGCACTCTTCCTGTCGATGATCCAAACTCTGCCCAATGGGCGTCGATTCCAGGATCTGAATTTAACTTAGCGCCACAAGTGCATTGGCCTGAACGCATTCAAGAAGTGACAGTCAAATCAGTGAAAGTCAAAGGTTTGCATGATGGGCAAAACCTCGCCATTTTAGTTGAATATGAAGATCCCACCGAAGACCCGAAAGATGCGGCGGCTGTGGAATTTATGGTGGGCGACAAAAAGGCCCATTTCGCTCATGGGCAGCCCATGCTTCAGGTTGAAGGCGGCCCTGTCAATATTTGGTTTTGGAAAAAAGAAAACGGTAAGGCGTTGGACATGAGCGCCAAAGGGTTTAAAACGTTGGCGACCCAAGAAAAACAAGATGTCCAAGCCACGGGATCGTGGGAAGGTGGTACTTGGAAAGTCGTGTTTTCTCGTGCACTCAAAACGGAAGACGACAAAGATGTCCAGATAGAGCCTGGCGAGTGGCGAAGTGTGGCCTTTGCCTTTTGGGATGGGGCCGTGGTCGATGGTCTTGTGAAGGAAAAAGGGAGTCAAAAAGCCGTGACATCCTGGTGGTCTATCCGTGCAGAGCCGAGCGCGGATAACTCCATATTTGGTTGGGTCATTCTTGGCCTTGCACTCGCAGCAGGGTTTGAATTCGTCGTAGTGCGGAAATTGAGAAAGGGCCAATCAGCATGAAACGGGTGGCCAGGGGAAATATGGGAAGGACATTGTTAAAAGTATTCGCTATAGGGTTGACCGCGAGTCTTTTCTTGTATGGCTGTGTGGGCGACGAACGATCGGCCAAAGGCAAAAAACTTTACAATCATTATTGCAGCCACTGTCATGGCGAGTCCGGGCAGCAAGGCGAGGGCTTTAATTGGGATCGTATGCCTGACCCACGGCCAAAAAATCTAGCCTCCAATGCTGAGATGTCGACCTTTAGTGACAAAGAAATATTTGATACCGTCTATCGAGAAATGCGCGATACCTCAGACCCAAAGGTCTTAGATGACGATCATTATTTTGCGGTATCCACGATGCCAACATTTAAGTACACCCTTTCCGAGGAAGAAATTTGGAGCATTGTCGGGTATGTTCGGACGTTACATGGGATGTCTCTGACTTATGATTGGATGGGACGAAAAAAAGAATTAGAAGAAGTTTTCCAAGTGGTCCAACAGGAAATGGAAAGTGCCAAAGGTGCCTATGAGGCTGCCACAGAAAAAGTTGAGGCCGCGCAAGCCGCGTATGAAGAAACCTTGACTGATGCGCAACTAGAGAATTACGAGCCAAAAGAAGTGACCGTTCCAGAGGAGGCGGTGTTTCTCACCGTCAATGAAAAATTTGAAAAAGCCAAAGCGCTCGTGGAGAATTTTTCCAAGCGCCCCAAAAAAACGCGAATTGAGCGTCCCGACCTCACGATTTCTGATACCAAGCGAGGAGTTCAGGTAGAAAGAGGAAAGACCCTCTATAGGAACACCTATGGCTGTAACGGGTGCCATAGCCTCAATGACGAAGGGGGATTAGTTGGCCCAGCGCTAGACCGTGCTGGATTTCGATTGAATCCTACTTGGATCTATCAATGGATTCGAAACCCGCAAGCGATGAAAAAGCACACACGGATGCCTAACTTAGGTGCATCTGATGCGGACGCCAGGGCATTAACTTATTACCTGGGAACCCTTCGCGCGCCTAAGCCAGAAGGTCCCGTCCCAATAGCTGAATAGTTTTCTGGTCATACGGTTTCCTTTTGATTCTTCTTCAGTCCTAGGTCTGCTAACAGCGTCTCTTTCTTTCTATTTGGCAAGTCTCGCCAAATTCTGGTTAATCTTTTCTTAAAAGTACTATAGGGTTCCAAAAAACATTCCTACCAGCACAATGGTGCCTATCCAGCAATGTTGTTTGAACAAAGCGAATGCTTGAGAAGATGTGACCTCTGAGCGAAGGAGGATGACCTGATAGCCCAAAAGAACTGCCACGAGACCCAGTCCCCAAAAGTATTCGGTCCCCAGATGACCGACTTGCCCGGCCAGCGACAAGAAAAGGAGCATGAAAAAGGCAGCTAGGCCCACTCCCAGCCATGTGGAGGAACCAAACAAAATGGCTGAGGACTTCACGCCGATTTTCACATCCTCCTCCCTATCCTGAATAGCATAAATCGTATCGTAGACAATGGCCCAACAGATTGTGGCGGCAAAGAGCAACCAGGTCCCTGGCTCTAATTCATTGCGGACGGCGGCCCAGGCCATCACTCCGCCCCAACCAAAGGCGACGCCCAGAACAAATTGTGGAATATGAAGTATGCGTTTGCAGAAGGGATAGAGTCCGGCAAGGGCCAAAGCCACTGGGCTGAGTAGCCAGGTGAGGGGATTCAGAAACCATAAGAGTCCTGCTGCACCAATGAGTAATATTGCTAATAAACCCAGTGCATCCTTGGCGCCTAACTGCCCAGAAACTAAAGGACGGTGCCGAGTGCGCTCCACCTGGCCATCGAAAGAACGATCGGCTAGGTCATTCATAATGACCCCCGCACTTCGCATGACAAAGCAGCCCAGCACAAAAATGATTAACAAATTGGTTGAGGGCCAACCCTGGGAAGCCAGGACCAATGCCCATAAAGTAGGAAAGAGCAATAGTAACGTCCCTGTTTGGTTGAACAGCCGGATGAGATGAGCAAAGGCTTGGAGGCGAGGGACGAAGGAGGATTCAGAAGAATCAGAGGGCTTTGAAGTGAACATTAATATACGAAATAAATGTATTCAGCAAGCAAATAAGAGCGATGCAGCATTTTGGGTGGAGGGGCTAAGAAAAAAAAGGCCAACCAGGTTCAAGTGTACGCTATTGAACGGTGAATCGGGTGATACAAAGAATTTTTTCAGGTTGGTTGGAAGGAGAGACCACGACCATCCATTCTCCTACATGAATTTCAGGTTTCAGGGATTTTAAGCTCCACATCCGATACCCTGAAGAGGGACGGATAGAAAGATTTACTTCCGAAACCTTCGTCCAAGTGCCATTAATTTGGTGATGCCAACTATGACGCAGGTTCCCGTTGGTGGTGGCCACCACTTTGGTCCAGAGGATCACGAGTGAGGTCTGTGAGGTCTTTACTATTGGAATGGCAGCCTGCCCGTTCTTATCTTTTTCACAATAGGCGGGGGGCGAAAAAATACCTTCTGGATTTCGATTGGTTACATCCTTGGCAAGGACGACTTTTTCCACAAGAAAGGCTGATTCGGCATGGACAGGGTCTGGGAACACCATCATTTCCCCTATGACTATCATCGCCCCAATGAATATGAGGTTAACCGCACCTTTCATGATTGCTCCCTGTATTGCCAGCGAATCCCAGATAGCAAATTAGGATATCTCTCCATCCATGTCAATGGAAAGAAAAAGCGAACTTCCTCGAGGGAAGGGCATTTTCACGCTCCTCCCTTCAGCTTTCTTGGACTTCGCCCCTGGAGTTGACGATACCAAGTGACGAAAGGTATAAACGACCCCATCAGGCATGCTTCTCGCG
>JAQBGS010000370.1:0-10088 GCA_032128535.1 Nitrospirota bacterium | reverse complement strand
GGAAATCGATATTGAGGTTAGTAATGTACAGCCCTTCTGTGTTCTTCGTCATCGATATCCTGAGAAAGAAGTAGAATTACATTTCTTCACGTGTTCCCTATATTCAGGGAATCCCCAGCCGCTTGGGTGTATCGAGATGGCCTGGGTCCCTCCATATGAATTGGCGTCTTATGAATTTCCTCCCGCCGATGAGTTAGTCTTGCAAAAAATCCTCCAGGGTTGCCTTGAAAAGAAGCTTTTGACTTAAAGCACTGGTCAAACCCCATTAGTGTTCGATCACCATTGTTCCTGATATTGAGGGGGCGCAAGTGCTTTGGTTGAAATGAGCCAGAGGTCGAGATGTTGGCCTGATAGAGGCCCATGGTAATTTTTAATCGACTGACCTTTCCAAATTTTCATCTTCAGGATGATATTCTTCAGTCCTGAATTGATGGATATAGTTGGCTTCCTGCCTATTTAGGGGTTGCTTGCTGAAGCCGTTGAATTTCCTCCGCTTGCTCATCAACCTTTTTCCGCAGCTCTTGTAATTGTTCCTCTAGGGTATTCATTCCTGGTTGGGTTACTTCTGACTGGGGGCTTGGAATTGGGGTGGTAGGTCGGGGCGCTTCTTCTTGGGTGTTTCCCCTGAATGGGACAAGATCAGCATAGTTGATCGCTATCCAAGAGTCCTGAGAAGACATTTTCATGAAACGTTGTGCTTCTTTTAGATTTAGGGCAGCCTGTTCCGGGGAAAACATGAGCGTGGTGTGTCGCTGGAGATTTCGTGATGAAGACGCCATCTTGGAGTGATTTCCTGAATATTTCCCAAAATTTTGTATCGTAAGAAGGAAAATGCTCGGAGAAAACACAGCTACTGTGCCGCTAACTTGAGTCTCTCCTTCTTTCGTTCCTAGATTTCGGAACGTAATGAGTTCTTCTGAGGTCGCTTTGGAAAAGGCATCGACAAGATGAGGAGTCAAGAAGGCTATCTGCGCGGGAGAAAAAACCGGAGATGGTTTCGAGTCAGAAATTAAGAGTTCCTGGAGAAGGCCATTTTCTTGAGTATGAGTGATTCCTTGCAATATCTGCCTGATGAGTGATTCTCTAAGAACGTGAGGATGTTGAGGCGGGACCTGGAATTCGCTAAAGGTCTGTAGGGTGATATTCCCTACTTCACTTTGATGGATGAGCGTTTTTACTTCAGGCGTCCATGTACACTGAACTGCAAGTAATACTGTGACAATGGTTCCACAAAACTGCAGGGAAAAGTGCTGAGGAGCTTTGAAATTTGCGGTACTCAAAAGAACAAAAGGGCCTGTAGTTTTTCTGTGCTCTAGATGAATGGCGGGAACCTGTTAAGAGATAGGACGGAAGCTATTGCCGTCAATGAAGTGGATTTTTATGTTTGGCGAATTCCACACGCCCTGGCAATCCCATCTTGATAGCGTCCCCATAATGTTAAGGCTTCTTCTAATCGAGAGAGGAGCTGGGATTGTTGCTCGGTTTCGGTGGCATGATGGATAATCATATCGTAAATGAGTTTTCTGGCTCCCGGGGCAAACATATGTTGGGCCCGAATGTAGTCCATCGATTCTAGAGTAAGGCCTTGGTACTGAACGAGTGGGTACTTTTTAATTAAATCTTCAATTTCAGCTTGGTTTTGAGGAGCCTTAGGATAGAGGACTTCTTCAGGATCACTGGACGTGCCTTTAATGAAAATGGTGAGGGCTGCTGCTCCGAAGGTCCAATCATCTTCTTGGCAAATATTATTTAACCATTCCCGATAGGCTCGGCTCGGGGCCAATAATTCAACATCCCGAAACCCGACCCGATTGAAACCAAGGCCTTTCATCATCTGGAGAAATAATTCTTGGTGGGGCTGCCCCAGCGAAAATCCCCCGGTTTCTTCTTCGTAAATAATGGTGGCTAGACGTCGACGGGCTTCCCATGGAGGATTTTTCCCAAGAATCTGTGCGAGAAGTATGGAAAAGTCGCGGATATACACGACATATTCTTGATGAAAATAAATATTTAATTGTTTTTTTGTGATGGCGTTGCTTTGGAAATACGACGTGGCCCAATGTTGTTTGCGTCGAAGGACATCAAAAATGCGGTCGCGAAATTGTTCGGGGGAGAGTGTTTTAAACATGGAGTCTTGGAAAATGGCCGAGGAATTATTGTAATTATTGTGGCAGGTTGTTCCTAGTCACCGTATTCGATATAACATTAGGATATCACAAACATAGGGAGTCTGTAACTATGCAACCCATTAGTATCGCGGATCCTCAGAGCATCTTGGAATTGCTGGCTGAGGTGGCATTGAAAGGGGAGGGGATCAAGACCGATAATCTCATGGAATTTGTAATGGATGAGGGGTTTATGGAACCCACCTACTTAAGTGCCAAGGGGGAAGACCCAGAAGCCTATTATAAAGGGGAAGCCAATGCCTGGGCTGTTTATCAACTACGGGAATGGAAGCGGGTCTTGGTTATTTCCGGTGGACCTGGGAAGGAGCGCCGGCTGCAAATTACCGAAACGCCTTAACGGGGATGAAGATGTGCCCGTGCGGAAGGAGCTTGGGTTACAAGGCGTACCGTGGAGAGGAGTTAGTACCATCCACCTAAGAGTTTTCCCTCTTCAAAATACAAATAACGGTGTTTTATTGTGCTGGAATCAATCCAATCCTCATACACCCATTCTTCTCGACGGATGCCCTTTTCTGTATAGCTCACATTCATTTGATAGGGAGACCCCCACGCTTTCATGACTTGTTCTCGACTCATCCCAGCCATCACGGCTTTATCTTCCACATGTTGTTCAAATGTGGGATCCATTAAGCGGGGGATAATGCCCCAGCCCAACATCCAGAGGGCAAAGGCTCCCAAGAGCACATAAAGGGTCAGCCGAACCGGCCGTCGGCAAATCCAGGGTGTAGAAGAGGTGTGGGTGGTCGGACTGTTTGAGGGAGACATGTTCACGGAGCCAACTGAGGGTTGAGAAATATACAGAGGATTCAGAAAGAAAAAGAAAAATTCAATTGGGTTAGGAAATTTTGTAACGCCTGGGAATGTAACCACTCTATCAGCGAGCTTAAAAAGGGGTCAAGGACACCCGTGTATGTTTCTTGAAGTTGAGAATAATCCTAATTTTGAGGGGTCGTATTTTGTCAGATTTAATGAACTGGGGCCTCCTCGATTGCTCACCCATGTGAAGTCATATGAACGACAACCTCGCGGGGAATGGTGCCAGGTTACCGGATGGTGTGATGATGCTGATCAGCCTCTGTGCCCCGCCTATGCCCAGAAAGTGGAAGATTCAGGTGCCGGAACCGCCTATATCATCTTTGGGGGAAATTGGGGCATTCGGTTAAAGCCAGAAGACCATGCGGGGGATTGGAGTCTCTACGATGATGAGCAATGGGGCGAGGGATATCTCTCAATAGGCGAAGAACGAGACCTTCGATTTCTCTAGAGTGATTTCGAGAAATTGACATTCCTGAAGGCGTTTCAATCGGCATATTGAGGAAGTGGAATGGATTTCACCGTTGGCGTTTCAACGGGGGGCTTTTGTTGGAATTCTGGAGAAAAGGGATTTAGGATGGGTTCGTGGGTTAATCGTTGTTGCCGCTGAACGAGTTGGATGCTTTGTGTGGTGATTTCCAATCGATCGATCTGGGTTTGGGACGAAAGATAATTGGGGATCCCATTAACTGCAAACATTTGGTACGCTAATGACCAGGACAGTTTTTCTCGATCTCGTTCCTTGACGATAAACGACGCTTCAGGTGATGGGGGCCCTTTAAACACTAAGACCCATAAATTGGATCGAAAGGCTGGCGCCGTTTGTTCGGAAGGCGGGAGAAATTCTGGAACGAGAGATTGAAGGGTTTCTAAGGACACCGCAGGAGAAAACTCAATTTCACAACGCTGCACATATAAAGTGGGAAAGTCTTTACCCTCATTCAGGTCGGGGATATAGGTAAAGGAATACCGAACCTGAATGCCATTTCGTGTGTAGGTATACACGTCTTCCCCATTTTCCGGGGAAACTAAATTTTTGAAATATTTTTGCCAATCAGTAAACGTGTAATAACTAAATATTCGAAGTGCGGCCTTTCGGGAACGAACGGCCATGGGCGTGCCTAGTTGGGCATGTAATTCCTCTTGTGTCAGACCCAGAAAACCATCTTCAAAGTACGGCTTGGCAAGGGTTACGGCAGGCGAGCCTGCTATCGTCGTCAAACAGAAGAATAATCCAATGGAAAGAATGAGCAGCTGCGATTGGGATCTTTTACAATTCGGAGTGAGAAATGTCATAACAAGACTGTGTTCGGTGAGGGATGGCGCATCCTATTTGGTGAAAATCCTCGAAGTCAAGAGAGTGAAGATGAAGAGGTAGGCTGGAAAGGCCGAAAGTGTAGAAGCATCAAGTGTGACACATGTGCGTAATGGGAGGACAGGCATGATCGAGAAATTAGAAGAGCTCTTGAACCATCGAATTCTTGTGCTGGACGGTGCCATGGGAACGATGATTCAAAACCATAATTTGACGGAAGCAGATTTTCGTGGAACCCGGTATGCCGATCATGTCTGTGATGTGAAAGGGAATAATGACCTCTTGGTCCTGACGCAGCCAAAAATTATTGAAGATATTCATGTGCAATATCTTCAGGCTGGAGCCGATATTATCGAGACCAATACCTTTAATTCCAACGCCATTTCCATGGCAGATTATCAGATGGAAACGCTGGCACTTGAGCTCAATGTGGCAGGGGCTCAAGTGGCTAAGAGGGCCGCCGCGCGGGTCGAGGCCGAACAGCCGGGTCGGCAGTGTTTTGTGGCTGGAGCGCTAGGACCAACCAATCGAACGGCCTCAATGTCGCCCGATGTCAATAATCCGGCTTTTCGGGCCGTCACATTCGATGACTTATCTCAGGCTTACTATGATCAGGTCCGGGGTTTAGTGGAGGGCGGCGTTGACCTTCTGATGGTCGAAACCATTTTTGACACGCTCAATGCCAAAGCGGCGTTTTATGCCATTGCTCAATATTGCGAAGAAATACACCGCGAAATCCCTATCATGGCGTCCGTGACCATTACGGATCTCAGTGGCCGCACGTTATCAGGCCAGTTGATTGAAGCCTTTTGGAATTCTATCTCCCATGCCAAGCTTTTGAGTGTAGGGATTAATTGTGCGTTAGGGGCCAAACAAATGCGGCCCTATATCGCAGAACTGTCCAAGGTGGCCCCCATTTATATCAGTTGCTATCCCAATGCAGGGTTGCCCAATGCCTTTGGCGGGTTTGATGAAACGCCAGAACGCATGGGGGCGGATCTTCGAGACTTTGCGATCCAGGGGTGGGTCAATATCGTAGGCGGGTGTTGCGGGAGTACACCCGAGCACATTCGAGCGATAGCGGAAGGGGTCAAAGATTGTGCTCCGCACAAAAAAACCCACGTTCCGCGAATGACTCGGCTAAGCGGGTTTGAACCACTAACCATTCGGCCGGAAGCCAATTTCGTGAATATTGGAGAGCGGACCAATGTCACGGGATCTCCAAAATTTTCAAAATTAATTCTCAACGGGAATTTGGAGGAAGCCTTAGCTGTCGCGCGTCAGCAAGTGGAAGGGGGCGCACAAATCATCGATGTGAATATGGATGAAGGGCTGTTAGATTCGGAAAAGGCCATGGTGGAATTTTTACATCTGATTGGCTCAGAGCCGGATATTGCGCGGGTGCCCGTCATGATTGACAGCTCCAAATGGTCCGTCATTGAAGCGGGCCTGAAGTGCATTCAAGGTAAAGGCGTCGTCAATTCCATTAGTCTTAAAGAAGGCGAAGAGAAATTCCTAGAACAGGCGCACCTCATTCAACGCTATGGGGCTGCGGTGGTGATTATGGCGTTCGACGAAACCGGTCAAGCCGATACACTCGAACGAAAAGTGGCAGTCTGTACCAGAGCCTATCGTCTCCTGACTGACAAGCTAGATTTTCCACCGGAAGACATTATTTTTGATCCCAATATTTTGACGGTGGCTACAGGCATGGAAGAACACAATGCCTATGCCGTCAATTTCATCGAAGCCACTCGGCAAATCAAAGCCACCTTGCCCTTCTGTAAAGTCAGCGGAGGGGTTAGCAATATTTCGTTTTCTTTTCGTGGGAACAACGCCGTGCGCGAGGCCATGCATTCGGCCTTTCTCTATCATGCCGTCAAGGCCGGGTTGGACATGGGGATTGTGAATGCCGGTCAATTGGGCGTCTATGAAGAAATTCCCAAAGAACTGCTCAAGCTGGTGGAAGATGTCTTGTTGAATCGGCGGCCGGAAGCCACCGAGGAATTGGTCACCTTTGCTGAGACCGTCAAGCAACAGGGTAAGGTCGTTGTGAAAGATGATGCCTGGCGTCAGGGGCCGGTAGAAGAACGTCTGGCTCATGCGTTGATTAAAGGGATTGTCGAATTCATTCATGCCGATGTAGAGGAAGCCCGTCAAAAACTCAATAAGCCCCTGGATGTCATTGAGGGGCCCCTCATGGATGGCATGAATGTGGTCGGAGAACTCTTCGGCGCGGGGAAAATGTTTTTGCCACAAGTCGTCAAAAGTGCGCGTGTCATGAAAAAGGCGGTGGCGTATTTGTTGCCGTTTATGGATGCGGAAAAAGAAAATGGGGCGAGTCGGAGCCAAGGGAAAATCCTGCTCGCGACCGTGAAGGGTGACGTGCATGACATTGGGAAAAATATTGTTGGGGTCGTGCTGGCCTGCAATAACTACGAAATCATTGATCTGGGAGTGATGGTTCCCTGTGACAAAATCTTACAAACAGCGCGTCAGGAAAAAGTTGATCTGATTGGTCTTAGCGGGTTGATCACCCCTTCGTTGGATGAAATGGTTCAGAATGCCCGAGAAATGACGAGAGAAGGCTTTTCCATCCCCTTGCTCATTGGCGGAGCCACAACCAGTAAGGCGCATACGGCCGTGAAAATTGCCCCGGGCTATACCAGCCCCGTTGTGCACGTGTTAGATGCGTCCTTGGCGGTGAATGTCGTGCGCAAGCTCATGAGCCAGGACGATAAAGCCGCGTTTGTGAAAGATATTCAGGAGAAACAGCAGAAAACTCGTGAAGCCTATGAATCCAAAACAGCCACCAAAAAACTTGTCTCGTTAGAAGAAGCCAGAAAGCAGCGCGTGGACATTGATTGGGAGACGACGGACATTCCCAAGCCAAGTTTCTTGGGGACGAAAATTATTGAAGATTTATCATTAGAAACCCTTGTGCCGATTATTGACTGGTCGCCATTTTTCCAAGCCTGGGAATTGCGGGGGAAATATCCCAAAATTTTCGAAGATCCCGTGGTTGGTCCCAAAGCCAAAGAACTCTTCGATGACGCTCAAAAACTTTTACAAGAAATCATCGATAAGAAATTGCTCACGGCGAAAGGAGTATATGGGCTATTCCCGGCCAATAGTCAGGGAGATGACATCACCATCTATGCCAATGAGATGCGTTCGGAACCGATTTCCGTCTTCCATACATTGCGGCAGCAAAGTGAAAAACCCCAGGGCGATCCTCATTATGCGTTAGCTGATTTCGTGGCACCCCAATCCAGCGGCAAGGCGGACTATATTGGTGGCTTTGCCGTCACAACTGGCATTGGAGTTGAAGCGCTTTGCAAGCGGTTTGAACAAGATCATGATGATTATAACTCCATCATGTCGAAAGCCCTGGCCGATCGATTAGCGGAGGCCTTTGCCGAGTGGTTGCATCGCGAAGTTCGGCGGGAATGGGGTTTCGGTCAAGATGAACAATTGACCAATCAGGAACTCATTCAAGAAAAATATCGTGGCATTCGCCCTGCGCCAGGCTATCCGGCCTGTCCTGACCATACCGAGAAACACCATCTGTTTGAATTGCTGCAGGTTGGAAAAAATATTGGCATTCAACTTACCGAGTCGTATGCGATGTATCCGGCGGCATCAGTCAGCGGCTTCTATTTTGCCCATCCCCAAGCCAAATACTTTTCGGTGGGAAAATTGAAACAAGACCAAATTCAAGACTATGCCAAGCGGAAAAACATGGAGGTCTCGGTGGTCGAGCGCTGGCTGTCGCCGAACCTCGGCTACGATCCAGATAAGGTCTGATTTGTTTGTTCCTGCGCTTGATATACAAGTGTGTGTGAAGGGAGTGTCCCTTGCGTAGAGCTCAGACAATTTCAATGGTGTTGTACGAAGGCAAAAACCATTAAAAAGTAAACATGGTAAAGGTTGCGACTTTTTTTTGCGAAGCAGTGTTCGGCGCATGGTCGGATTTGGTACTGCCGCCTAGTTGCACGCAAGGCGGGATGCCTCAAAGGGGTGAAATAGTGGAATGGTAGATTTTAAAATTCGAGTCTGACCCCTATTAAATCTGGATGTTCAATCAGGGTCGGAGTAGCGGGTGCCGCCGGCACCGGACCAACTGGTGTTGCCGATTTCTTGCGATTCCCAGAGGGCTTGGGTTTCTAGGTTGGCGAGAGCCGATTCTTTTTCTTTTAAGGTTTCTTCCCCTTCGGCCAATTGTTCTTCCTGTTTATCACCAAAAGCTTGCTTTGGCTCAGGGCCTCGGCCCCGTGGGGTGTCTTTGGATAGGACGTTGATTGGCATGAGTCAGCATAGCAGGGTCGATGGTTAGTATTCCACCAACACCGATTGCAAGTCCGCGACTTGTTCAACTGGAGCTGGTTCACCTCGGTGCGCCTCCGTCTTCAGCGCTGCCACAATCCACCCGAATCGCTCTTCGGCCCATTCATTAAATGCAGTTGAGGATTCAAAGATGATTTCCCAGGCTGGCACGGAATCGAGTAATAATAATTGATGGGGTTGGTTGTGCCCCGGATGGTAAACCACGAGGACGGCTGATTTCCCCATGAGGCTGATGTCGGTAAACATGTGAATCATGCTCTGTTTTGGGCTTTCAACTGTTCGTGACGCGGCCTCTACGATGGGACCATAAACGCGGTGTAAGAATTGCTGAATGGTTTCATAGGGTGATTTGGAATGATGCAAATTCTGGTTCGGGGCTTCCCCCACTAGGTTTGTCGTCAGATATTCCAGGGCTTCCCATGCCGGCATGACTCCAGAGTTCACTAACGAGTCCATCAGGTACGACATCCAATTTCGCGATTCAGACACAGTCATGGCATTCATGGTTGATTCCTCATAACGCAGTCCTTTTCTCATGAAAAGGAAGGTCGACAGTTGTGGTTGAAGAAGTCTGCTTTTTAGGCGGGACTGTTTACATGTGAGTATGTATGTTAATCGATAGACTCTTTTGGGTCAATTTGGTTGGGTTGTCCCTCCAGTCGTTCATTTCGCTTATGCCCTTGACCATCCATTTTTCAAGGACTTAGAATGCACAATCTGTTTGCCAAAAAATTATTGATAAATCAAAGAGTTACTTTTCTTGTGATCCTTTGTTTGGACGTGGTCTTTCTCGGATATTTCCCAGCGAGAGATAATTCATATTTTTACCTAGGAATTATAGATGAGAATCAATTATGACAAAGGCGGTTTGATTAGTCCTCTTCGAGCCAAAGCTCAACCCCAAGCCCTACAGAACCCTGCCAGTCCAGAGAAACGGGCGAAGGTCATGTTGGTCTTCCCTCCCGATTGGTATCCCTCCGAACCTTATCTCAGTCTTCCCACGTTAACAGCCTTCCTGCGTGAGGCTGGGCATGAGGTGGTGCAAAAAGACGTCAATCTTGAAATGTATGATTGGTTTTTTAGTGGGGACTTTTTGCGTCGAGTGCTCAAAAAGGTTCCTCAGCAGTTAGATCGGTTGAAGAAGATTGCCCGAGATCGAGATTTAACGGACGCTGAAGTCGAGTTGCAGCTTGCCCTCTGTGACTGTTCCCGTAGTCGAATCGGAGAGTTGATTGAAAAGGCCGAGGAAGCCAAACGCATTGTGCGCACACCAGAATTTTATGACGGTGAAAAGCTGGAATGGGCTATTGCGGTGTTTCGGCGCGCAGCATTTCGGTCCGTGCGCGCTCAAAAAAATTCAGGTAGCGCGAATGGTAAACCACGCCCCCGGCATCGGTGTCTTCGAAATAGACTCTTAACTGCCAGAC
>JAQBGS010000369.1:0-5322 GCA_032128535.1 Nitrospirota bacterium | reverse complement strand
TCCGCAAAGACGGGAAAGGTATAATGGCAATCGAGACAAATCGCTTTCCAATCTCCATCCCCTACCGCCACGGTCCTGGAATCGATTCCGAACCGATGGCCCTTGCAAATCGCACATTTCACTTCCTTTAAACGGCCTTCGACTTCTTTAACACTTAATTGTACCATCAGTTTTGACCTATTTCCCTATGACTTTTCTTAACTCTGAGCAGTATAGGCTGCTGGAGTGATTCCCGCAACCAAAGCCCACCCCTGCTGTGTTCAATCATCGCCCGATCTGCCCGGACGCGCTCTTCATTCACGCAAAGAACATTTCCAGATTTGAAGAGAAATCTGGTACAACTCATCTTGGGTCACTCCATAGGCAGATAGGTCTTAGCAAGCAACCCGATCCCTTCTTGACCCACATCAGATTCTAACAACAATAGTCTCCATGCCAGAACTCCCAGAAGTTGAAGTCGTCGTCCAGCACCTCAAGACTCGCGTGATTGGGGCAATCGTTGAGACTCTCGCCATTCATCGTGCAGATATCGTCCGAACAGGACATGACCTCATCCCTTGGTTTCATCAGGCCACAATCACTCATGTGCATCGGATGGGTAAATGTGTGGTCATGACTTGCCAACGCTCTCAGGAAACCCGGTACCTCCTCTCGGAACTCGGCATGACCGGACTTTGGTTTTTTAAAGCCAATTTCGCGACATCCCCTCAACATATCCATTGCCACATCACCTTGTCCGGAACCAAAACGACGAACCTTCATTATTGGAATCCCCGCCGGTTTGGTCGACTCTGGCTCTTTGATTCATCCGGGTTAGAAGCCTTCATGCAGCGCCGATTTGGCCCTGACGCCCTGGCGATCACCCAAGACGCGTTTTGCCACCTGGTTCAATCAACTCGTGGCCAACTCAAACCGTTCTTTCTGAATCAACATCGCCTGGCTGGCATTGGCAACATCTATGCGAATGAAATATTGTTTCGTGCCAACATTCACCCTCATGCCAAAGGCCATCAACTTCGACGGGCTTCGTGTCAACGCCTCCACCAAACCATGCAAGAGGTCCTGCGAGAAGCAATCACAGCCGGGGGCTCATCTATTCAAGACTTCCGCGCTCCCAACGGCTCCCAAGGGCGCTTCCAGGAGGCCCATCAGGTGTATCAAAAAGACGGCATGCCTTGCCCACACGGCTGTACAACTCTCATCAAACGACTTCAAAAAGAACGCAGTTCATTTTTCTGCCCTTCCTGTCAAAAGAAACGCTGAGTGGTCGCCCATTTCCTTGAGGCATGTTCAACCCTTTGCTAGAATGCAGTCAAGGTCACAACATTGTCGACACACATGTTTGCAGGAAGGATATCCACATCTTCTGTGAGAAAAATTAAACTACGAGAAGGAGTTAATTTAGCGAATTTATTCGGCCCACAGGACTTGCACCTCAAAATGATTGAAGGGGAATTGAAGGTCAATATGGCCGCACGGGGTGATGAAATCACCCTGGAGGGTCAACCTGAATCCGTCAAACGAGCCGAACATATTTTACAGGAATTAGCCGATTGGACCCGGACCCATCACGAATTGAAACCAGAAGACATTACCCGAGCCATCCGAGCGACCGAAGAACAACGCGACGCTCCTCTCAAGCCCTATACCTTTTCTACCAATAATCTTTCCACGACAAAGGGAACGGTGAATCCCAAAACACCGACGCAGCAGGTGTATCTTCAGGCCATCCAGCAATCCGATCTAGTCATTGCCATTGGCCCTGCCGGAACGGGGAAAACGTATTTGGCCATGGCGATGGCCTTGGCCGCACTGACTCGAAAACAAGTCAGTCGCATTATTTTAGCGCGTCCTGCGGTTGAAGCCGGCGAACATCTCGGATTTCTCCCTGGCGACTTGTTTGCCAAAGTCCATCCGTACCTTCGGCCACTGTACGATGCCCTCTACAGCATGATGGATATTGAACGCGCCAACCACCTTATTGGACGGGGCGAAATTGAAATTGCGCCACTGGCTTTTATGCGCGGAAGGACCCTGGATGACGCATTTGTGATTTTGGATGAAGCGCAAAACGCCACCGCCGAACAAATGAAAATGTTTTTGACCCGTCTCGGGATGAATTCCAAAGCCATCGTCACGGGAGATATCACCCAAATCGATCTGCCCGATTCCCAAAAATCCGGCTTAACCCAGATTGCGGAAATTCTTGTGAAGATTGACGGTATTCAATTCGTGTATTTTTCTGAACAGGATGTGGTCCGCCATCGATTGGTCAAAGACATTATCAAAGCCTATGATCGGTTTGAACAGGACTCAGGATCACACACGAATGGCCAAGGACCACGAGGCTAATGCCCCATGGCCATTTGGTTCCACACCCATCTTCGGCGTATTTCCGTCCGTGCCAAGACCATTCAACGTGTTACCCAATCAATCTTAGAGCAAGCAGGGCATCCTTCCGACCAGTTAAGCCTTTCCTTGGTCGGCAAGACTCGCATGCGCAGTTTAAATCGGAAGTATCGTGGGCGGGATTATCCAACCGATGTCCTAGCGTTCCCCATGGAAAGTCTGGGAAAACCGACAGCAGTCTTTCTGGGCGATGTGGTCATCTGCCTACCGGTCGCGGTCGGGCAAGCCTCGAGATTCGACAACACCCCAGACCAAGAAATTCTTCGATTATTGATTCATGGGACGCTACATCTGCTGGGGTATGACCACGAACGATCACAACGGGAAGCCACCCGTATGCAACGAAAAGAACGCGCGATCTTCCAAACGCTCTCTCCCATCCCTCCACTGCTTGCCTCAATCGGATAACTCGACACCCGTGCATATTTCCCTCTTGTATACATCATGAGTTGGATTCAACGGCTTCAAGGCGGATTAGCCAAAACACGCCAAACCGTACAAAGTTCTTTGCGTCGCTTGGTCCGGGGGAAGCTCGATCCAGCCGTCATCGAAGATGTCGAAGCCAGTCTCCTGCAAGCCGATATCGGCATACGAACTGTTCAGCGGTTTCTTGAAGAAGTTAATTCGAAAACCGGCCCATTCCAAGCCAGCAATCCCCTTGAGATTCTTCGCACCCTTCTCTTAGATATTCTTCGAAAAGGGGAAACGGAGCCACTGGAAGAGATCATTCGTCGAGGCCCCAAACCCTTTGTGCTGTTAACTATCGGCATTAATGGAGTCGGCAAAACAACGACCATCGCCAAACTCGGCCATCGTTTTAGTCAGCATGGACTTAAAACGCTCTTTGTGGCCGGTGATACGTTTCGCGCAGCCGCGATTGAACAATTAGATATTTGGGGGAAACGGACGGGCGTCGACGTGATCAAGCATAAGCAAGGGTCCGATCCTGCCGCCGTGGTGTTTGACGGCATCGTCGCCGCCAAAGCCCGAAAGATGGATGTGGTCATGATCGATACCGCCGGACGGCTGCACACCAAAGTCAATTTGATGGATGAATTAAAGAAAATCCACAGAATCATTGGACGTGAGATGCCTGGCGCCCCACACGAAACGTTGCTTGTTTTGGATGGCACGCTCGGCCAAAATACGATTGCGCAAGCTCGCCAATTTCATGAATCACTTGGGGTCACTGGCTTAGCCCTCACCAAGTTGGATGGGACGGCCAGAGGCGGCGTGGTGGTGGCCATCGTCGAAGAACTCAATCTCCCTATTCGCCTCATAGGCGTCGGGGAGAAGGAAGAAGACCTCCAAGACTTCAACGCCTCCGCCTTCGTCGACGCCTTATTACCGCAAGACACACCACCCGATTGATATGATCGCACTTGTCTGTTTCATCTGGATCATTATTGGAAGCCTCATTACGCCCCATGTTGTTGAACCCTCTGCACTTTCTTCCATACATCACACACTTCACGTTGAATTAGCCCCTGAGACGCATCAGCTTATGGCAACCGACACACTTCGTGTGCCTCAAAGCCTGTTGAACCAGGCATCACTGTCGTTTGCCCTCAATTCGCATTTAACGATTGATCGGGTAGAGTTAAACGGACAAACGGTCCCAGCTTCGAAAATTCCTGAAGATTCTTCAGGCCAATCAACCTTTACACAATGGGTGGTCGAGCATCCCGCATCTGGCGTTGAACAATCAGATACATTACCCACACTCACAATTGGGTATCATGGTCCGATCGATGATTCGCCAGCAGAATCAGGCGGACTTCGCTTCGTCAGGCCGGATAAGACCAATGGCCATATTGGGCCGGAAGGGATCTACCTCACATCCGAAACCTTTTGGTATCCAACCTGGGAGCAGCATCTGGTCACATTTGATTTGACACTTACTCTCCCTTCGGATTGGCAAACAATCACACAAGGACAGGAAACGACTCAGGCCGTGAAAGAAAAACAGCGAACCAGCCAATGGAGCATCCATGTCCCAACTGAAGCGCTAACCCTGGCTGCGAACCATTTTGTCGTTCAGAAAAAGCCCTGGCGCGACATTCAACTGGCCACCTATCTCTTTCCTGACGAGGCCCCATTAGCCCAACAATATCTTGAGGCCACCGCAACCTATCTTGATCTGTATACCAGCCTCTTAGGCCCCTATCCCTTCTCACAATTTGCGGTGGTAGAAAACTTTTTTCCCAGCGGATTGGGTATGCCCTCATTCACCTTACTTGGACAAGCCATTGTGCGACGTGGCTACACGCAACCTTACTCACTCGGCCATGAGATCGTGCATTCGTGGTTTGGGAATTCGGTCTTTAATGATTTCGCCAAAGGCAATTGGGTAGAAGGCCTCACGACGTATCTCGCCAATTATTATTATGATGAAGCGACGGGAAACCACGAAGCGGCGGTCAAGACTCGTCGTCGGATGATGGACGAATACAATCTCTATGCAAACCCAGAGAAGGACTATCCCATCAGCCAGTTCCACCATAAGGAAACCCGTATCGATAATGCCGTGGGCTATCAAAAAACCGCGTTGGTCTTCCACATGCTCAGACAGGAACTTGGGGATACCGTATTTTTCAAAGGCGTCCGTCAGATCATTCAAAAAGGGACAGGCCAGTACGTGGAGTGGAAAGATCTGAAACGGATGTTCTCAAATGTTGCCAAGCAGGACCTGACAGAATTTTTCAGACAATGGGTGGAGCAACCTGGTGCGCCATCGATCACGCTTCACGACCTCTCGATTCGTCCCGATCCGCTTCGCTCGGACCAGAGCATGGTGTCCGGAACCATCTCGCAAAATGGATCCATCTACAACCTGTCCCTTCCAATCCAAATGACTCTTCAAGATGAATCCACATTCAGCGCAACATTGACCTTTGATCAAGCCAGTCAACC
>JAQBGS010000368.1:0-3464 GCA_032128535.1 Nitrospirota bacterium | reverse complement strand
GGGAGCTTCAGCCCCGATCCAATAGCGGCACAAAAAATACAGGTGTCAAAAGGACCGTCTTCTACAATGATGCGATGTAATGTTTCAGGATAATCTGGTACGGAAATGTCCTGGACGAAATGCTTTGGTCCATCAGGCCCGAGCGAACTTGGGCTCCGAGAAATACCGACGACCTGATCGCCCTGGGCAATGAGTGCTCGTGTGACAGCCGCGCCAATGCCATCCGAATTACCAATGATGAGGATGTTTCGGGTCAAAATAAAAATGCCAGTGGGTTTTTACTCATTTTTTAAATCCTGACATGGATCGCTCTCTATGAAAAGAGAAGAAATATTTTGGCTCATTCTGTACATAATCTGAGGTGTTGGTACCATATTGAAAACCTTGGTACCCTGGGTGGATTTAACTCGACTCCTTTGAAAATCAATACATTTTTATAGAATGACTATGCCTGCTGGTTGAGATTGGCAGATGACCTCACGACACTATGGGTTCGTTCTCTTGATGTTGACGGGGTTTTTTGCCTTTCGAGTGGGGGCTCAACTCGTTCAGGTGTGGCATCCTGTGGATTTTCTCCCACCATATTCGGTTTGGCATAGTGGCGCGTTGCCCTATGGTGTGTTGGTTGGAGTGCAAGGGGCGATTCTTGCTGCCTGTCTGCGAATTGTCTGGGGAGTATTCAAGGGAACCATAGCCCCTTCAGCGCAAAAAGGGAAAATCCTATTTGGGCTGGGCACCGTCTATCTACTAGGGATGTGTACCCGACTGTTTGTCGGATTGACGATCGCACCTGAGCATTATTGGTTTGGTGCGACGTTGCCAACCGTCTTTCATCTGGTCCTGGCTTCATTTGTGATACTTTACGGCCGATTTCATCTAAAAATTTCTCAGCTCTTGTCCCCTAGAGACCGAGATAATCCTGTATGAACGTGATTGTCCGTTATGGGGTCTATCCCTTCGTGCTGGCCTTCGGAATTGTCTTGCATAACCGACTTCTTGAGAATCATGTTGGGATTCAAATTGCGACGTACCTGCCCGTTATTGTTGGAGCTGTGATGGTTGCTGGATTGGAATGGACGTATCCCTATAGGCAACAATGGTGGGCTGAGAAACAGGAGTGGGTGCAAGATTCCATCTTCATGGTATTGATTCAAGGGGTGTTCCCAAAGCTAGTAGCTGTGGCCGTGCTGTTTTCGCTGTCTCAGGCTCTTCATGCGCAGGATCTCATTGTTGAAGGATGGTGGCCGACCCATTGGCCTATTCCCTTACAAATGTTGCTCATGATGGTAGCGGCGGATGGCCTGCGCTATTGGTTACATCGATGGGCGCATGAATGGGAGCCACTCTGGCGGTTTCATGCCGTCCATCATTCCCCGCATAAACTCTATTGGCTGAACGTCGGACGATTCCATCCTATTGATAAAGGCTTACAAGTCTGCCTTGATACGGTGCCATTTTTGTTGTTAGGAGTAGGGGAAGACGTGCTGGGGCTGTATGTGGTGTGTTATGCCATCAATGGATTTTTCCAACATTGTAATATTGATCTGCGTCTCGGCATGCTGAATTATCTCATCAGTGGACCGGAATTGCATCGTTGGCATCATTCCATGGTAAAAAAAGAATCGAATCATAATTATGGGAATAATTTCATCATTTGGGATCTTGTCTTTGGAACCTGGTATTGGCCGAAAGAGCGAGACGTGCAGGAATTGGGATTGGTGAACCGGGGATACCCTTCAGCCTTCTTTGAGCAGATGACAACTCCATTTATCCCTGGGGCAGATAAACAGACGGTACAACCATGAGTATTTTCACAATCGGACAAAATGCTCGAATGCATGCCCATATGATGATGGTGAAGCATCAATGGTGGAGACCTTTTATCAAACAGACGCACGATCCTCAGGTTGTGCAACAAAACTTGCTCGAACGCATTCTGACAATACAGGCAGACACAACATTCGGAAAGAAACATCGGTTCAGCCGTCTGCGGGGATATCATGAGTTTCGGCTAGGTGTCCCCATTCAGCGGTATGAAGATTTGCGTCCGTATGTCCAAGCCCAAGAAGACACGAAGGGGCGTGAGCTGAATCATGATCAACCGGTGAGCTATGCCTTGACCAGTGGAACCACCGGGAAATCCAAAGACATTCCGATCCTTCCTCAAACCATTCAGATGTTTCGACACTATCAACTCTTAAGTACCTATGCGCAATATCAGGGCATCCCCAAAATTTTTCAAGGGAAAATGTTGGTCCTTGCGGGGCAAGAAATAGAAGGCTATTTGGAGTCTGGAACCCCATATGGATCGATGTCAGGGTTGTTAGCGGCGGCCTTACCATCTGTGCTCCAATCCAAGACGTTCCTCCCGAAGGCGATTCAGGGCATGACGGGGTACCAACAGAAATATTTGTACCTCGTGGCGTGGGCGTTATCCGAGCCAGACCTTTCTGTTGTGGCCACAGCCAATCCCTCCACCTTTCTCAAGTTGTTAGAGGTGGGTCGCCAGCATTTCTCAGAGCTTGTGGAGCAGCTAGGCCTGAACCGCAAAAAACTCCTGACTGGGTTGCCCCGTTTCCCCGCCTGGCGGGGAGACGGCTGCGGTATCTTCAATCGTTAATGGGGCATGAAGATCAGTTGACGGTTGAGGCGTTGTGGCCAAAGTTAAAGGCCGTCGTCACCTGGACGGGAGGAAGTTGTGGCGTGTTGATCCCCCGTCTCAAAACCAAGCTTTCAACAAGGACGGCGATCGTCGAAATGGGGTATCTGTCGAGTGAATTTCTGGGAAGTCTGAATGTGGACGTTCAAACGAATCAATGTGTCCCCACCTTCCATGAAAACTTTTTTGAATTCGTCGAACAAACCGATTGGGATGCGGATCGTCCCAATACCGTGACGCTCGATCAATTAGACACAGGCAAGCGGTACTATGTCCTTGTCACCACCATGAATGGTCTGTACCGGTATCTGATGAATGATCTGATTGAAGTGACAGGTTGGTTTCATCGCACCCCTACTATTCGCTTTGTGCAAAAAGGAAAAGGGGTGACGAACTTGACCGGTGAAAAACTATATGAGTTTCATGTCATGAATGCCGTTGAAGCCATCCAAAAGGCCTATCAGACGACCGTGGATTTCTATGTCATGTTGGCCGACCCACTAACGTTGCAATATACCTTGTATCTCGAACACCCACCCTTGGACTTTTTCGTCGGCTACAAGCTTGAGCAACATCTGGGACAGGCTAATCTAGAATTTCAAGCCAAACGAGAGAGTGAAAGATTGCAGCCTCTTCGCGTGGTGTATGTGCGACCAGGAACGGGTGAAGCCTATAAAGCCCATTGCCTGCAACAAGGGCAACGGGATGCCCAATTCAAGGTGGTGAGATTGCAATATGCCAAAGACTGTTCATTTGACTTTCCCAACTATGTGAGAGCCTGAATCGAAACGTTCTGTGATACTCA
>JAQBGS010000367.1:0-4878 GCA_032128535.1 Nitrospirota bacterium | reverse complement strand
ATGACTGAGTTTCGAGTACTTTAATCGCACAGGCCAAGCATAGAAAATACAAATTTCCTACGCCAGCCCCTAACTGAATTATTGTACCAATAAGAACAATGACGGACTTCCTTAACCTGGATCATTCGTATGGAATGTTTTTCATGAGTTTATCCTCAGGCCTGATCGAGAACCTCAGTCTGTATCCTGAACAAAAGACGATCATTTCAATATAACGGTTGCTTTCCCATGGAGGATTCATGAGCGTCCCTGGAATGCCAACGGATGATCTTTGCCGGCGCGTTGCTCGGGAATGCCAAGAACCCCTGTTCCCATTTGGCTAACCCCTTCCCGGTCAACCAGTTTTTTCGATAGGTATTCCCTTGCTTGGCCACGTTGGCCACCGACCCTTGGAGTTCATGCACATCATGTTTCACTTGGTCCTTGATAGTTTCATCCGCCCTGTGCATTTTTTTCCGCGTTCGGGCACCGGACTGCTGAGCCGCCAGCAATCCGCCTATAAGACCAACCAGGGAGCTGGTGACAAATACAAGCCCTGAGACCTTCCACATGACTTTGTCCATGGGATACCTCCTTGAATGGAAAAAGGTTCATTGGCCAACCGGTTCTCTTGTCATCCCAGTGATAATTGTTCCTTCAATATATAGAGAGGGAGGCGGCAACTGATCTTCTCTCTTCACGATTAACTATTTCGTCAAAATTTGACTTTTCGTCAATAACAGGCAAAAAAAATAGGTGCGTTAGGCTATTCCCATTTGGGTGGATTCCTGCGGAAACACTTCCCTAAAAATGCGTGCTCTCGTCTCCAAATAATCCAGTTCATTGGAAAGCGGCCGCCAGCCGAACCCATCAAGCAACGCATGCATGTTGGCCCAAATCGCCTTCTTCGGATCAGTCACACCAAGCGCATTGAGATTGACCTCCGAAGAAATTAATACGTAAGCCCCCAGTGCCCCTGTCCACAAACCAAAAGCCACTTCCTCTGGTGTAATCCCTTCTTTCAATTGAACATGCCCCTCCGTCACCCCATCACGCAAGACACCGGAAACGATGGACATGTTGTGCTGATTGGATCCTTCTAACTTTCTTTGCAAAGTCGGCGAAGCCTTTCGCAGGATGGATTCATTCTGAACCAGGAGTCGCGCCTTAAAATGGTCCGGGTTCAGACCGACAAACAGATCATATCCCAGCGCCATGGCCACCATTCGCTCACGTGGCGCTCCTTGCATGTTAGACCCCCTGAGAAGAAACTTTCCGGATTTTTCGGCCGACTCGAAAAACATCGCCACTAAAATTTCTTCCTTGCATGAGAAGTGCTGATAAATAGTGCCTTTTGAATATTCCGTGACTTCAGCAATTCGATCCATATTAAGATCCAGGTAGCCTACATCGAGCAAAAGCTTTCTGGCTGTATTGATGATGAGATCCTCTCGTTGGGCATACTCCCGCTTCTTTCTTTCTGAAACTGCCATGAATATTTGTAACAATAAAATGACGCTTAGTCAATATTTAACATTACGTCATTTACTGGGCAAAAATTCATTAAATTTAACCCTATAAAAAATTTGATAAACCCTAATCTAAAAAATGTTCGATGAATTCAGTGTTTCAAGGCACAGGCCAGTTTATGAAAGCCGTGCCATCCTGAGCCTTTCTGACACTCAGAACAAGTTTAATGGTGAGATCAATTTTTTAACAATTGATTACATTAGAAGAGAAAATTTCCCTGGTTTATTGTGTAGTTGCCTGAAACACCTCCACCAATGGTCCTCCCATGGCGCCCGATGGTGCCTTCATGCTCAGAAGTGAGGACAGGGTTGGAGCCACATCCACCGTGTGCACGCGGCGGTGGATTGTCTGGTGTGGAATGTCATGCCCCGCAAAAACCAGCGGGACATAGGTGTCATACACCCATGGGGAACCATGAGTGGCAGCCACGGTCAACCCATCGAAATCATTGATGAACCAATGCGGTTCGAAGACGACAAAGATGTCACCCGAACGTGTCGAATTAAAGTTATTCAAAACGGATCGGTACAGAGGGGTATCCGGGAAATTGCCTTCCTGGAGGGCACTGCTGGAGACGGCCAGTGCAACCCCTTCAAACTTGATCAATTCTTCAGCCACGGCCCGTTCGACGTCGGCTTGATTAAGTCCCTTCTCCTGGATCACGCGTTGATTGAGATACACATAGGGGTGGGAATACCGTTGAATCAATTCTTTGCCGATGCCGAACTCTTGTTTCAGGCGTTGAATGCCGGATTCCTTGTCCCAGGTGTCTGGATTGACGTAGTTGGATGCAACACCAAATTCGTTCAGATAGCCGGGCACTTCAGGTCCGCCATGGTCGGCTGAGAGCACAATCAAGGTATGCCGTAATCCAACATGCTGATCCACAAAGGCCAACAGATCGGCCAGGGTGCGATCCAACCGCAAAATATTATCTTCGCTTTCCAGACTGGATGGGCCGAAAAGATGTCCCACGTAATCGGTGGAAGAAAAGCTTACGGAAAGATAATCCGGAATGCCGTCCTGCCCCAGTTCTTCACCTGTGATCAGCGCTTTCGCAAAGTCGAGTGTCAGTTCATCGCCAACCGGACTCAGCGTCAGGAAGGTGGTGAAATATTTGGAGTCAGGCTTGCCGAATGGATGAGGAAAGATTCGCCCGTATCCGGGAAAGTTGGTTTCCCAGGGCCGATCATCGGCCTGGCCGAACAGATAGGACGAGGTATCAAGAAGCAACTCCCATGACGTATTCCCGTATGAAAAAGGGAGCCGCTTGTCATTCCACCGCGTGACCCAGGACGGATACGCTTTATAATAATAGCTGCTGGTGACGAACTCTCCAGTCTTTTTTGAAAACCAAAACGCCTTACCCGCATGACCCGCCATGGAGACGGCGCCCCGATCCTTCACGGATACGCCGAAAATTTTGGCTCGTCCTCCTGTGTGGATCGCCAGCTCGTCACTAAATGTCGTGCCCAGAATGGCCATGGGCGAACGCCCTTCGGTGCTTGCCGCTTTTTGGGTGGGATCAATTTCCGTCTGTCGATCCACATCCGCGCCTTTAGTCAGAAGCGGATAGCGTGCATCTTCAATGTTATACGTCAAATTCCCTGTTTCCCGGTCGAACCAGAGATTTCCGATCATGCCATGCAGAGCCGGATGCGCTCCGGTGGCCAGAGTGGCATGGCCCACGATGGTTTCAGTGTTGGCGTGCGCGTGATGGGCGTCGGCGTACACCGTGCCCTTCTCCCACAAATAACGAAAGCCGCCCTCCCCTAGCCGTTCCTCATAGCGCATCGGTAAATCCCCGCGTAACTGATCGACGGTGATTTGCAGGATCAGACGGGGTTTGGCAGGTGTGACAGACTTGTCCTGGGCAATAGCAGCCAACGGGATAACGGTCAGGGCAACAGCCAACACCATTGGAGGCAACACCTGAACACGACTCATAGAATGTTTAAACATCATAACTTGTTCTCCATAGAATTTGATCTCTGTTTGTATTCTAATATTCTAACAGACACTGACAATATCATGTGCCGGTCCAGGTGGCCCTGCGTTATCGCATGCGCTCTATGAATTCGCATACCCGTTAGCGCGGCTGTCATACCGACGCTCAACAATGCCCATCCGTTTATTTCTCATTGGCTGGTTGCTCAGACCACAAGGTACCATCGTTATCAAATGTCGCGATACGTTCTCCGGGAGGGACAAAACTGGAAGAGGAGGAGGTTGTCACATCCCTGACGAAATTAAGTATCTGTTGTTTGGTTGTGCCATCATTCCAAGACGGCAATGGGTCCTGTGCGTAGGCAGAGAATGCGGAGACCATTACATACAAACACGGAACGCCAATCCACCAAAACAATCGTTTCTGAAGTTTTCCCTCCATCGGTTCTTTCCTTTCAAGGTTGACTGTTCATCTCCCACATTCATTTGAGGGTGACTTCTACCTTCTCAATTTTTCCAGTGAATCGGAACGGTCGGCGGTCGGCGTACTCGCGGGAAACTGGTGAGCCGAGATCGGTACCGACATCAAACGTCTCGCTCGCCGTGAAGGCAAGCGGCACCGTGCGCTTGGTCGTCACCTTAGCAACTTCTTTGCCGTCGACGCTCAACAGGATGGTGGCCGGCGCAGCAGGTTTGGCCAGGGTGGTGTCCACGATGATCGTATGCTTGCCAGGCATGAGCTTTTCCTTCGATCTGGCGACGTAACGCTCGATGATCATCAGATTGTATTCGTAAATGAGGTAGCCGTCGTCCATGTAACAGGTCAGCCCACCACTTGCCCCGCCAAGGGCATAGAGGGTGCCTGTGGCGTTCTCTCCAACCTCAAGATCGATGGTGACCGTGTTACTTCTCTTGCCAAGACCGGGCGCTGTGAATTCAGGCATCCTGCGGGTATCCTGGCGGAACGTCCAACTGGTGTAAGGCGAGGTATGAATATCCTTCGGGTGAAGTCTCAGCCAGTTACCCGCCCCTATCGGAAAGTCGTTATTGCCCTTGGCCACTCTCAAGAAGAGCTTCTTCATTTCCTCAAGTTTTTCCGGGTTCTCCTCTGACAGATCCACTGCCTGAGAGAAATCCCTTCGCAAGTCATACAGCTGCCAGTCATCGTTGGCCGAATCCCACTCTTTATTGAATCCCCCCTTCGTGGCATTCCAAGGAATGAACGGTCCGAACGCGCTAGCAAACCAGCCTTCGTGGTACACGCCCCGACTGCCGTTGTTGTCAAAGAACTGAGTCTTCTTTTTCTCCTCTGCCGCGCCATCACCGAACGTGTAGGCCAGGCTTATCCCATCCAGCGGTATCTGCTTGTGACCATAGACGACCTTCGGGTGTGGAATACCAATGATCTCATAGAGGGTGGGT
>JAQBGS010000366.1:0-2682 GCA_032128535.1 Nitrospirota bacterium | reverse complement strand
GGAGGCCGGCTTTCTCCATGGACACAAACCACTGATGCGTAGCCCGAAAGATGACCGGTTGCTTGCAGCGCCAACAATGCGGGTACGAATGTTCAAGCTTCTTTTCCCCAACTAACAATCCTTTGGTTTTTAAGACTTCCACAATCCCAGAATTCGCTTCCAAGACGGGTTGGCCTTCAAACTCAGGAAATTCATCCGTAAACCGTCCTGCATTATTGACCGGCACCAGGATTTCTAAGTGTTTTCGATCAGGAAGCAAGTCGACATAAGGCGACTTGTTATATTTCAGAACCAACAGATAGTCGTCCATCCCATGTCCAGGAGCGATATGCACACACCCCGTCCCCTGCTCCAATGTGACAAAGTCTCCATTAAGGATGGGGACCTCCTTTTTGGCAAAAGGAGGCTGACATGTCCACCCTTCAAACGCTTTTCCTTTTTTCTTGCCGAGCACCTCAAATTTCTCAAGTTTACAAGCCTTGGCAAACGCATCTTCCAATCCAACAGCGACGATAAACGCCTCGTCACCAGCCTGAAGCACAGCATAGTCAAACTCAGGATGCAGACACACGGCTTGATTGGCCGGAAGAGTCCACGGAGTTGTCGTCCAAATGACAGCCGAAACGGTTTTCAGCTCTTTCACTTTTGGAAGACCCAATCGTTGATCTAAGCCCATCTCAGCAGGCGACGCCGTAAAGGGAAATTTCACATACACCGACGGTGAGAGATGATCCTCATATTCCACTTCGGCTTCCGCCAACGCCGTTTGATCCACCGTGCACCACAACACCGGTTTCAGTCCCTTATAGACTCGCCCCTTTTCCACAAACTTGCCGAACTCTCGAACAATCGCCGCCTCATAGGCGAAATCCATCGTCAGATACGGATGCTCCCAATCGCCAAATATGCCTAATCGCTGAAATTCGTCCCGTTGAATCCCCACAAATTTCTGTGCGTATTCGCGGCAGATCTTTCGCAGTTCCACGGGGCTCAGATCTTTTTTCTTGGAACCGAGTTGCTTGGACACTTGGTGCTCAATCGGAAGCCCATGGCAATCCCATCCCGGAATATAGGGCACCCGAAAACCATCCATCGTTTTCGATTTAATAATGATGTCCTTCAAAATTTTGTTCAGCCCATGTCCAATATGAATATGCCCGTTAGCATAAGGCGGGCCGTCATGAAGGATATAGAGAGGACGATCTTTGCGAGACTCCTGGATACGCGCATACATCCGTTCCTGCTCCCACCAGGCCAATCGTTCCGGTTCTTTTTGAGGCAAATTCGCCTTCATGGGAAACGCAGTCTGGGGAAGGTTTAATGTTGATTTGTAATCCATAGAAAAGACTCAGGAAAACGTGAAAAACCGCAAAATCATTCTAGCCTTGGCCTAAAAACCCGTCAAACAACGTTCTTGGTGAAACCCCGTGATAACAGTGGAAAGGAATTGGAAAGAGGTTTCTTGATGAGCGGCCTACAAAAGAGGAATGGAAAATCAATGAAAGGAAGGCGATTAACTCAAAGCCATCATCCGCTCCAAGGCAATCTTGGCCAGAACTTTTTCATCATCTGGCACCGAAATATGATTCACCACTTGCCCTTGCGCTAAATTTTCCATGGCCCAACACATATGAGGGGCATCAATCCGAAACATGGTGGCGCACCGGCACACCATGGGCGACAGAAAAAAGACTTGCTTGTCAGTTTGCTCCGCTTTGAGACGGTTGACCAGATTTAACTCCGTACCTACAACCCAGGAAGTCCCGGCAGGGGCCTTACTGACCGTCTGAATAATATATTCCGTCGATCCCACCGCATCCGCTTTATTCACGACATCCTCGTGACATTCGGGATGCACAATGACTTGAATGCCGGGATACTGCTTTCGGAAATAATCGACATGCGTCGGTTGAAACATTTGATGGACACTGCAATGGCCTTTCCACAAAATCAGTTTGGCTTTGCGAATGGCTTCCGCCGTATTGCCCCCATTGGCTTTAAACGGATCCCACACAATCATCTCATCTTTGGGAAAGCCCATTTTGTTCGCCACATTGCGTCCAAGGTGTTCATCCGGGAAAAAGAGAATTTTCTCTCTTCTCGACCAGGCCCAATTCATCACGGCCTTGGCATTGGAAGAGGTGCAGGTGACTCCGCCATGCTCCCCACAAAAGGCTTTTAAGTCTGCTGCAGAATTGACATAGACCACAGGGGTGACCACATCTTCCACTGACAGAAATTGCCCCAGCGCATCCCAACATTCATCAACTTGTTCAATCGCCGCCATATCAGCCATCGAGCACCCGGCAGCCAAATCCGGCAAAATGACCGTCTGGTTGGACCGGCTTAGAATATCGGCCGTCTCCGCCATGAAATGTACACCGCAAAACACGACATGCGGAAATTCCGATCGTTCAGCGGCTAACTTCGACAGCAATAACGAATCTCCTCGCAAATCGGCATGAACGATCACGTCATCGCGCTGATAGTTATGACCCAGCACTAAGACTTGATCGCCAAGGCTTTTCTTGGCCACCACGATTCGCTCAAAGAGTTCCTCAGCAGGACGGTCCTGGTAATCAGCAATAGGCTTCTCCGCACTCATTGGAGCGTTCACACCATCTTCCTTAATATCTATGGTCGTCGGATTCAACAGTTGGCTCATCAGTCCCTCGAAATTCA
>JAQBGS010000365.1:0-4119 GCA_032128535.1 Nitrospirota bacterium | reverse complement strand
GGGATTGCTGGCTTGAAGTTGTCGTCCTCTTCTTGAGAGGAAAGGGAAAAGTCAAAAGTGAGATGGAAGGAGAGAATGAGTCGACATTTATCGCAATGCCTTCTTTCCAGGCATCATTTTTAAAACGCCCAACTGACAAACGTATAACGTTCCCCTTTGGTGAGTTCTTGTACGGCATGGGGATACATGAAGTTGGAAGGGAACACCATGATGTCCCCGGCCTTCAAGGGCACTTCATGGTCGCCAAAAAACACAAACTCTCCGCCTTCATAGCCTTCATTCAACACCCCTAAAATACTCAGGATGGGAATGCCTTTTCGTTCCCCATCAAAGAGGGAATGGATATGGTCGTAATGCTCGCGCATCATGGTGCCTGCGGTGTAGCGGTTAAATCGTATGGGAGTAAATGTCTTTACGAAACTTTTGATTCGGTCATCTTCTTGGGGATTGTACTTAACCATATATTCCTGAAGTGCCTGGAAAATAAACTGACCGAGTCCATCTTGTAATTTTTGAGTCGTGGTCAAGACGTCGAGTTCTTTTTCAGGCTTGGACTCATAATCATTGGCCGCATAGCTGTACCAGGAATGTTTTGTCCATTCTTTATCTCGAATTTCATTCAATACCGCTTCACAAATGTGTGAAGGGATGACGTTCGTTACATAAATATAATCAGTAATTTTGTCCATTGATTCGGTCAATTTTGGCTAAGGAAAAATTCTTATACTCCAGAGAATTGCGCCCATTCTTTTAAGTATTCTAGAACGATCAGGAAACCCGTTCAACATGTTCGAGTCTTTTTTTATGGTCCAAGAACGTCTGGGCTAAATAGAAAATTGAACGGCAGGTTGGGATCCAGTTGATTCAGCGAGGATACCTTGTTGCTTGAGCGTTTCGATAATTTGGTGTGTACAGGCATCGAAATCTTCGGGGCCAGCAAAAATAAGATCCCTATCTGGTTGGGGCCCAGTCTGGTCTTTGGTCATGTGAACAGTGATGACGGCAATAGGATTGACTAAGGTTTGTATTGTTTGGACGATATCCTTGGCTTCCTGTTGAAAGGCGTTTGTCGTGGTAATGACCAGGGACCCTGTGTCGGTCAATAACCGGACGACTTCTCCAAACCGGCGGACTGTTTCTTCTGGTTTGGTATCTTGCAGATCGGCGTCTAGTCCTCGTTGCAAATTCTCAGCCGCCAAGAGGTAGGCATGGCGGCCTTCTGCCACTAGCACGGTTTCTAGTTTTCGGGCCAGGAAACTTTTGGCCGTTGTATCTGGTCCAGTCAGTAATACCACGGCTGCTCGGTGTCCATAGCGGAGGCTTCGCTCTTCGGCACCCACATCCCCTTTTACCCAGGCGGATTCTCGTTCCCGGGCTTCCGTTCGGAAATCTTCCTGTTCATCCGAAACCATTTCCGTAATGATGCCCCCGCCAGCCACGTCATAGTTATCAACTAAGACAAAGCGACCAGTGGTTTCAAAATCGGCATACAGATCGAAGGCCAATGGAGATTTTGTTCGCAGCGTGATGTCGGCCACTTCGTTTCGTTGCACGGTCGCCTGTGTGTGACGGTCGTCTAAATTATTGGCGTCGACGATGCGATGAATCACGCCAACCTCACAGGGCACTTCCCGCGTGGCGAGCCGTAAGGTGTAGGTTCGCCGTGTTTCTAAAGGCCGGTTCCCTAACCAAAACAGGTTGGCCCGAATTTGCGTGGAGACCAACGGGCGGGACTCTTCATGCGTCGCGATGTGGCCGCGTTCCACGAAAATTTGTTCATCGAGGGTGATGCCTACTGATTGCCCGGCAATGGCTTGCGTCGGAGGGGAATCAATATTGAAGGCTTCAATGGATCTGATGTTGGCCGATTTATTGGTTGGGGAAAAGACTAAGCGGTCGCCGATTTTCAGCTTGCCGGCCGTAATGCGGCCCACCAAGATCCGGCGGGCATCAAACTTATAGACGTCTTGGAGCGGGAACCGAAGGGCTTTTTCGCTCCGTGAGGGTTCCGGGTGAAAATGCGCTAAGGAGTCCAACACGGAAGGCCCGGAGTACCAGGGCGTTTCCGGGCTGACTTGCGTGATATTGATGCCCTGCTTGGCGCTGGCTGGGATAATGTATTGAGGGATGACATTTAATTGGGTGAGAAATGCACGATATTCTTTTTCAATGGCTTGAAACGTATTTTCCCGGTAGTTGACCAGATCCATTTTGTTGACGACCACAGTGACTTGTTTTACGCCCAGCATGGAAAGCAGCAAGCCATGACGTTTGGATTGATCGCGCACCCCTTCAAGGGCATCAATGACCAGCAGGGCGGCTTCCGCTCGTGCGGCACCCGACACCATATTTTTTAAAAATTCTTTATGCCCTGGCGCATCGATGATGATGTATTGCCGGCCGCCCCAGATAAAGAATGTTCGGGCCGTGTCGATCGTGATTCCCTGCTGTTGTTCTTCTAAGAACGAGTCGAACAGAAAGGCATATTCAAACTCCTTACCTTGCTGCTGACAAATGGCCTGGATCTTTTCAATTTTGCCTTCTGGTAGGGTTCCCGTGTCTGCATACAAGCGTCCCAATAACGTGGACTTGCCATGATCCACATGCCCGACGATCACGATATTCATGCGTTCTTGGATGGTAGTCTCGGTCGCCATGCCTACATGTATCCGTCTTTGCGTAACTGTTCCATGCCTCGGCCCTCGTCTTGAGCGCGTCCGGCTCGTTCGGCCACTTTGCTGTTCCGCAATTCAATGAGGACCTCATCGACATTTTTGGCCGTGGATTGGATGGGAGATGTACAGGGCGCACACCCCAGACTGCGGTAGCGTTTTCCGGTACCTTGATCCAAATACAAATGATCAAGGAAGGGGATATTTTCCAGTTTGATGTATTCCCAAATGTTAATTTCCGTCCAATCCAGCAGGGGATGTATGCGAATATGTGTTCCTGGGGGAAAGGATATTTTGTATTGGTCCCACAGTTCAGGGGGCTGATCGCGAAAATCCCATTCATTGTTTTTATCGCGTGGCGAAAAATAGCGTTCTTTGGCACGGGTGGCATCTTCATCGGATCGGACGCCCAAAATAATCCCGGTGTAGCCTTTTTCGTCCAACAAGAGTTTCAGGCCTTCTGTTTTTAACGCAGTGCAGCAGGCAATGCGGCCTTTTTCATGGTTCATCCCTTCGGCCAGGGCTTTTTTGTTTTGTCCGACGACCAGGTTCAGGCGCCATTCGCGAGCCAGACGATCGCGGTATTCGATCATCTCAGGAATTTTGTAGCTGGTATCCACATGCAACAGGGGAAACGGGACATGGCCAAAAAACGCTTTACGTGCCAGCCACAACAAGACGGTTGAATCTTTCCCCATAGACCACAGCATGCCGAGGTTCTCAAAATTCTTGTAGGCTTCGCGAAGGATATAGATGCTTTGGTCTTCTAATTGCCGAATATGGTTCATGCGGGTACCAATGGCGATGAGAGGGAATCTGGATGTTGTGATGGACGCACAGCTTTGCTGACAAGATTGTGATAAAAAGCATCGGCTTTTCCCGAGTCAAGCATGTCATGGGCCAAAGGTGTGGCTTTGGCCAAAGACGGCGCCAGGCCTGCTGCATAGATGAATAGGGCCGCATTGAGAATGACCCATGCGCGTTGATCGCCTCGTAGGCGATTATCCAACAAATGAATGATTACTTGGGCTTCATATTGCGGGCTGGCAGAAGATGTGGTGGCCTCTTGAGGGCTGGCTTTGGCGCTCATGGCGTGGAAGGGGCCAAAATGGAAGCCCGCGTCTTCGGGGCGGAACGCCAACTGCGAAATGTGTCCACTGCGTAGTTCTCGGGCTGAAGAGGGCGCGGACATTGAGAGTTCGGGAAATCCTTCAACCCCTTGAATGATGAGTGCACGTGGCGTTCTCAGCATATCCAGTGCTTCAGCCATCTTATTCAGATAGGGAGGATGGGCAATGCCGATGACTTGTGAAGGAAGCTGTGCTGGGTTGAGCAGTCTAGCGATTTGATGTGACAGATTTTGCAACCCGAATTCTCGACGCAAATCAAGCAGTTTGGTTAGCGGGGGGTGATACCCAGCCAAATCCATATACACCCATGATTGTTG
>JAQBGS010000364.1:0-4540 GCA_032128535.1 Nitrospirota bacterium | reverse complement strand
AATCCGGCTCGGGCTGCCGGGCCAGACGGGTGTACGGCACGGATGATCAATTGAGCAGGATCGCCAATTCGACCCGCGGTGATATGCATGGCAATTCCCACAATTCCTGAAGGCATGGGGGTATTGGGACCTGGCGGACTTGCATGGGGATTTATGGGGGCTGCTACGTCACCGGTCGGGCCTTCATAGGGTAATGCCCATGGTGTGAAAGCCGTCATACAGAGCAGTACAGCTGGTACGAATTTCAAGGCCTGGCTTGCGTGGTGTTTGAGTAATAATGGAGTCAACATAGAGAACCTCCTTTTAATGAACTGTCGGTGAAATGCCTGAAAAACCAATGAGGCACAAACCCATGAAGAGCACGAGGGAATTCAATTGCACCGAACGTCGGTGCAATCCATCACGTTCTTTTTGAAGAAGAGGCGTTGATATGCCTTTGGCTTGCTTGGCTTTGAGCTGATCGCTTAAATCATTCATTCTGGCGATGAGGGGTGTTCGACAGTACTGTTCAATAGCAAGGATACCTAACCAAAGTGTGGACGGAATGAGCACGAAAGACTCAAACCCATATAGAAGGCCTAGGGCGAGACTGGTGGACCATCCAACGGCCGCGCTGACCATCCCTAACGCATAGTATTGGGGAAAAAGATTTCGGACGACCTGGGAGAATGCGTTCGCATCCAATGTCCGCGCCAGAACGGGAGCTGTGACACATGAGAGAAAGACAATTTTGCCCACAAGGATGGCCATGGCCAAAAGATTGAGGAATATGAGTATGCGCTCTGTCATGGGCTCCTCCTCAAGATGATTTTGGCAATAGACGTCGAATCGCTTGGTAGGCTTGCTCGAAATTAGGTAATTGACTCATAGGAACTATTTCAACATATCGAATAATGGAATTCTCGTCTAACACGATGACGGCTCGATGAAGGATATCGACCTCATCCAAGAGTAAGCCTGTTTTGCGACCAAAATGAAAGTCTGGAGCATCGGAGAGAAATGTCATGTTGTGAATCTTGGCTTCGTTCGCAAATTTGGCTTGATCCGTATGGGTATTGGTGCTCATGGTGACAAGGGCGATGAATTTATCCAGACCTTCGTTTTGCTCACTGAATCGATGGGTTTGTTCATCACACACCGGAGTATTCAACTGGGGAACAATGCTGACCAACGTCACGTGACCCTTCAGAGTCTTAAGTGAAACGGACTCTCCATCCTTCCCGACAAGGGTCACTACAGGAATGGGTTGGCCTTTCTCCAGAGAAAAAGCTTTTCCAAATACGGCCGGTGCCCAGCAAATGGAGCCTATTTCCGCCATCACACAAATTAGAGAGACCATGGCCAGGTTGAGAGGTGCTTGATTCTGATGTGGAATGTTCATTCTGTTGCTCCTTCTTTGAATATTTTCCCTAAGCCATTCCTGCCGAAGGTTGAGCAAAAATGGAATTCAACGCTTCTTGTATCGTTGAATAGGTAAAAGAAAATCCTGCGCTCAAGGCTTTTTGCGGCTGAGCCCGTTGCCCTGTGGTTAACATGGTGGCGAGTTCTCCCAGAGCAATCTTGAGGACGAATTCCGGGACTGGAAACCAGGAGGGGCGCTTCATAGCTTTCCCCAATGCGCGACAGAAATCTTTCATGGTGACCGGGCTTGGAGCGACGGCATTGACCGGACCTCTAATAGAGGTATGAGTGCTGAGAAAGAGAATGAGTCGCGCGAGATCATCCTGGTGTATCCAGGAGACAAATTGTGTGCCTGGTAACACTGGACCACCGAGGAACCATTGAAAAGGAAACATCATTTTAGGTAAGGCTCCACCATCCAAACCGAGGACCATGCCGAATCGTACTTCCAGCACACGTGCGCCTGATGCCTCGATCTGTTGAGCGGCGTTCTCCCACTCGAGGCACAAGTCCGCCAAAAATCCATCCCCACGAGGAGACGTTTCATCCACTACCTTTGCTCCCTGGTCGCCGTAGTACCCTACGCCAGAAGCTGAGAGAAAGGTGTGGGGCTTTTTGTTCCATCCAGCAATGGCATGGCCCAACGTACGCGTGGAGACGACTCGGCTGTCTATCAATTCACGCTTACGGCTCGGAGTCCATCGTTGATCTGCAATGGATGCGCCCGACAGATTGATGACGACATCGGCGCCTTCGCATTCCTGAGTCCATGGCCCTTGAGTACAGCCGTCCCATTGGATCTGTTGAGCCTGAGGAGCCTCCGTAGGGGGGCTCCTCTTGGCATTTCTGGACAAGAGGATCACGGAATGCCCTTCGTGAAGCAACAACTGGGAAACATGTCGACCGATAAATCCAGTTCCTCCGGCAATCACAATCTTCATGATGCATCTCCTATGGCTTTTGCTCGACCGGAATCCCATTCTTGACGTTCAACAGTGGGAACGATGCTTGAATCGCCCACCAGATCAATGCCAAAAGGATTCTTCACTGGTTCGTCTTCCGGATATGTGGTGGGTGAAGTTGGGGTAATCAGAATGTTGATGGTCTGAGTATGACTGGACCCTATCTGAATGCTGGCCTCTTGCCTTCCCAGAGGGTGCCACACAATCAAGTTATAGGCACCAGGAGGAATGTCTTTTAAAGAAAATTCTCCGTTTTTTCCCGTGATGGAAAAGTAGGGATGGGGAAGAACAAGGCTCCATCCCTCCATATAGTCATGTAGTGCGCAGCGAAACACCAAAATTCCACGTCTATCAATTTGATATTGAACTTCAGGCCCGGCTCGATGGAGACCGGTTTGGCCTGCTGAAAGGAAATCGCTCTTTCGATTATCGGGATGGGGTTGAAGGTTTTGCTCGAGGAGGGTTTGTGCACCCTTTTGTGAAGTAAGGAACACCTCAAGTTTATGCTGGATGGGATCCAAATTTTGAAAATGGAATGTTTCTCCAACCTGAGTAGCACTGATATAGGGCAGAAAGACGCAATTTTTTGTTTGTATAATAATCCCGGCGGTGGTTCCGCGTTTTCCCTTCTTAACATCTTCTAAAAATACGATAGCCCCCGCTAGCTCCTCATGATCGCCTAATGCTGGACGCGGCGTGATCCGCCATCCCCTTCCATCTGAAATTCTGCCACAATAATAGGGGTCCGAAAAAAGAACCAAATTAAAACGCTTGGGAGGTGGGATGTTTCCCTTGAGCTTGACGGTGCCAGTCAGTTGTTTGCCCGTAAAGTCGGGTAGTGCTTCATAGGTCCATCCAACGCCAGGCATGAGAATTTCCAGGCCCACAAAGACGATTGTGAAGAGGATCCATTTCATGATGCGGTGGTGTTGGCGTTGGTATTTTTCCTGAAACATGAAATTCATCCTTAGGCCGTTCGACTTGCATAACCCTGTCTAGACTAGGATTACGGCTTGACAGGGAAGGAGATAATGACTCCCCCCATCACATCTCCCAATTTCTGGTCTCGCTTGGGGCTCAGGAGATGTCTGTTGTGACAGTTCACACAAGATTTAGAAACAGCAAGGTCTGCATAGATGGCCACATAGACGCTCTCCCCTCCTTGAGTGAGCAAGCCTGTGAAGGGTTCATCGGGATTCTCCTGCACCGCTTGTAGGCCTTTTTTTTCAAAATCATTGGATGGGCCATTTTTTTGGTAGATGGGCCACAAGCTTGCTAGTCGATAGTTGAGTCCCCCACCTCTGTTCTTGACCCTTTCACCAGAGAGCAAAAGCATTTGCGCGGGGAGGGGCAGTGCATTGCGGTCCTCCCAGCTTTCTGACGCGATGGCTGTTCCGGTTTCTTGCATGCGGTCCACCACGTGCGTGGTGTAGAGCGTGCGATCGGCTTCAATGATGTCATGAATATAGTCCGCAACAGTTTGATAAGGAATTCCATGACCTGATGGTTCCTCAGCGCGGATTCCAGAGGTGGTGAGTCCAAGGAGAACCAATAAGATCAACGCAGAATTACAAACGCAGTTTATGGATTTCACATGTTGTGACATGTCTATTCCTTCTATCAATTTCCTCATTGAACTGGATGTCCCGTTTGAGAATTGATGTCACGGGCGCACCTGAAGCCAATACCATGAGTCTTGAGCGCAAACCCGCCTTTTCCGCGTGATGTCACTCGCAGGTCGGTATCAAAGCTTCGCCAGGAACCTCCTCGAATTACTTTCAGTATTCCAGTCTCGGGTCCTTTGGGATTTTTGTCAGGTGCATCGGGATAGTACTCCGCGTCGTACCAGTCCTGAGTCCATTCTCTGACGTTTCCTGAAAGTTGAAAGACCCCAGAGGCAGATTGTCCTGCCGGCAAACTATTGACGTTTTGAAGAGTCTTTTTGCCATTCCACTCTCTATCAAATTGAGCTCTTTCTGGTGTGGGTGGTTCGTTACCCCATGGATACAGCCGATTATCGTTTCCTCGTGCTACTTTTTCCCACTCCGCTTCGGTGGGAAGGCGTTTGCCCGCCCAAAAACAATAGTCCACCGCGTCGTGCCAGGTCACCTGAACCACCGGGAGATCGGAGATCCCCTCTTCACTGGTCAGTGGACCGTCCCCATACACATTAAACG
>JAQBGS010000363.1:0-14507 GCA_032128535.1 Nitrospirota bacterium | reverse complement strand
CCCCCTCCTTCTAAGACATTGGCAATATAGACAGCCGTCAATGGGCAAAAACCAGAATGAGGAGCTTGAAACGGTTGATCATGAAAGGTCACGATATCCAGAAGATCCTGTGGGACTCCCCAGCGAGCTAAAAATGTGGTTCCGCTTTCCGCATGCGTCGTCCCCAAAAGATTTTGCTCGATGGCCCCAAGCTCCTGCCCTCGACATTGCGCGAGATCGACGACAGCCATAAAGACCTGTGGTTGTTGAGTCAGAAAAATCAGGTGCCCAATATCATGCAATAGCCCCCCCACAAAGGCTTGCCATACTAAATCTTGATCGACCTGTTGACTGATGGCAATTTGAGCAGCGATATAACCGGTGCGTACGCCATGTTGCCATAAGGCCTGAATAGATGACGGAGCAATGCCAAATGCCTCGGATAGCGTGAACACTTCTACGCCAATGCTCAACCCGCCCTCCAGATATGAGGGAAGTACTCCCACTTGGGCCGATAATTCATGGAAATATTTTTCCAATTCATCGGTGTCAATAAGAGAAAGTTCTGTCTCACGGGGATCACTGGTCATCATTTTATTCCTATTTTTCGAAAAAAATACAATATTGTCACAACATACCCGAGGAAAGGGCTTTCCAAAATAATTGGGTGAGATGCCCCCCGACAGACTGCGTCACCTTCTCCTCGGTTGTCCGAAAAGGTCTCTTAAGAATTCACTTGGAGTCAGATCATAAACACATGGAAACGTCGTAGAATTGAAAGGAGAACCACGCAACACCCAGTGAGGGAAGTGGCAGGCAGGAAAAGGCTAAAACTGAAAAAACATGACTTACAGGTCAGGAAATTGAAAGTTGCCGGGCAACTCCAGCGCAAAAGTAGCTCCATGCCCAAGACCTTCACTGTGAGCTCGCAAGGCTCCCCCAAGGTTTTTGGCCATCAGCGCTCCACTATGCAAACTCATCCCGCGTACACCATCCTTGGTGTTATACCCTTGCCCGAAAATTTTAGTGAGATCGTCAGCTGGGATACCAACGCCTGTATCTTGCACTTCCAGGCAAACGGAATCAGGGGGGCCAGGGATCAGTTTCGCTCGCACAAAAAGCTGTTTCGTTGGCACCGCTGCCATGGCCTGGCATCCATTCCGAATCACATCGATCAGAATCTCAAGTACCTGATGCTTATCCACGATGAGCTGTGGAATTTCGTCAAACTCTCTTGAGACGTTAATCTGTGAGGCCTCTAGCAACTCATGATTCACGGCTAATGCTTCATCCATTAATTCCACGACCGAAATAGGCTCGGTGATACCCGTGACCTTCGCAAGGTCTTGTTGGGAGGCCACACAGTGTTGAGCATGTTGCGCATTTTCACGCAAGCGGACGAGTTCAGCGATCGCTATCCGTTGCTCCTCCATTAATTGCCCCGACAATTTTTCTAGATAGGCAGGAATTTGTTTGCCCTTGGGGTTAGCGGAGAAGTAGCTCCCGAGATCTTCGCGATGCTTATTAAAGAGTTGTGAGATCCGCCCCACATCTCCCACCATAGAATTCTTGAGAAGATCGGCGACAACGCCGATAGACACATTGATACTATTCAACACATTCCCAACATTATGCAGCACATCTGACGCCACTTCGGCCATCCCCAGCTGTCGGGAGGTCTCTAAGAGTTGCTCATGCAATTGCAACTTTTCCTCTTCCATACGTTTGCGTTCGGTAATATCCTGCGCCACACAGACTAACCCCTGAAATTGCCCCTGTTCGTCCTGCATCATGGAACCGGAAACAGAAATCGGAATCAATCGGCCATCGCGTGTCAGAAAACTGGACTCAATGCCACTAACAGATCCTTGAAGCAGTAAATTCTCAATGATGGAACCTTGGGCAAACTCTTCTCCAAAAATCAGTCCTGGGGATTGCCCAATCAGCTCGTCCTCTGCATACCCCAAAAGCCCAAGCAATGATGGATTGGTCGACCCTATGGTCAAATTCGCATCAATCACCAACAGTGAATCCGCCATCGACCGCAATACATTGTCCACGTAGACTTTTGATGTGGCCAATTCATCTCGGGCCGAAGCCAACTCTGCCTGTTGATCAGCCACATCATTGGTGATCGCAGCCAGAGGCGCAACATCAAGCTGATGGTTTGGATCGGACATTATTGAATCCTCTGACGAACCGTGAGCAAAAGAAACCGCAGCAGCACTCAAACACGACGCTAATTGAAACAGTTCCTCCGGCATACCTGGCATCCGAAAGACGACCCATTGCGCAGGGCGACTCAGCGACAGATTTTCTGGCCATGTTTCTGCATCACTTGGCCAACCCACGATGCATCGTAGAGTTTCATCCAGTTCCCAAATCTTTTCTAGATTCTCACTGAGGAGATCCCATTGATCTCCTCGAACAGAGAAAAAGACGAGAGAAAACGATGTGCCATTTTGTTTTTCTTTTGCAATATTCTGAAAGGCATCTTCCCAACCTTCAACGCTTAGAAGGGTGAACGAAGATACACTCACATTCGCCGAGGAGAGATTAGGCAATGCAGTCATTTGCTCAGATGGCGATGGAACCAAATCAGAAACTTGAAAGGCAAGTTTCAAAAAATCATGCGTGCCTGTGTCATCACAAATAGACAACACACGCCTTATAGAAGTATGAGTTGAAGTAGCCATCATCAGTCTTTTTAGCCTGGTAACGTCACGGTAAAAGTTGATCCCGCTCCAGGCGTTGATCGAACGGATATCGCCCCGCCACATTGGTCGGCAATGCGCTTACAGACGGCAAGCCCTATACCCGTCCCTTCATATTCATCTTTTCGATGAAGTCGTTTAAACATTCCAAAGATTTTGTCGAGGTATTCCGCTGGAATGCCAATCCCCTGATCTTGAATTTCGATCTGGCAGAGGGTTCCAGGCTTTCCTGGCCCTGTATGGCGTCGATCCTGAATCATCATGCCCGAAATATGAAGAACAGGAGCAACCCCTGGCTTGTGAAATTTCAAGGCATTGCCAATGAGATTCTGCAACAACTGGCGGACATGCACGGCCTCCCCATGAATCATTGGAAGATCTCCTACATGAATCTCGGCCTCCAACTCATCAATTTGGGCACCCAAATCAGAAAGAATTTCCTTCACAATCTGCCCCAACGAAAGAGACTCGCCCTTCGAACCAGGAGCATTGATTCGGGAATAGAGCAATAATCCTTCAATCAGTTGCTGCATACGACTGGCGGCTTTGGTCACGCGATCGAGATAGCCCTGGGCCTGCTCATTCAATGACAAGCTATGCTTGACTCGCAAAACATCGACAAACACTTGAATGGAATGAAGGGGCTCCTGCAAATCATGGGCTGCCAAGGAAGCAAATTGCTCTAAATCTTGATTGGATCTGGCCAATGCTTCCGTCTTCTGACGCAAAACCGACTCGGTCCGGTTCCACTCCTCCAATTCGGCCAGCGCCTGATCCCGACCAGCAGAGAGTTCCAAATTGCGGATCTCTAACTCTCGAACCGATTGGGCTAATTGACTGGCAACTTCTTGTTGCCGAAGCAGGTCCTTCTTGACACGACGATGAGTGTCTTCCAGCTGCGCAAGCTGAATCCTGACCGCCTCATCAGATTCCTCGACGGGTAACCCGGTCTTTCGCTCCCAATACTGGTTCATGATTTAAAGAAAAAAACCTGAGAAAAGGAAGGCTTTGCGGTTGCCAAGAGTCTTGAGCCAGGCAACCATCCCCAACAGTTGCCAGTGCCTGGACGACTCCACGATCATGACATCACCACTTCTTGTTGAACGGGGAAGGTTAATGTAAACAAAGCACCCTTACCCACGCCATCACTATGAACAAGCATCGACCCACCCATATTCTGAATTGCGACAATGGAACTATGCAGCCCAATTCCATTACCGTCTTGTTTCGTGGTAAACCCTCGTGTAAACATTTTCGAAAGATGTTCCCGAGCAATACCGATCCCGCTATCTTGAATAGTCATCACCACAGAGGTCTTTTCGTTATTGTGATTTTTCACACGGAGGCGCAACTCATGGTGCTCTTGGCCCTGTTGTCGCATCGCCTGCTTGGCATTCCGAAGAAGATTCACCAAGATCTGCAGCAATTGATGTTGATCGACCAAAACCGGCGGTACCTCCTGATAGTCGCGATGAATCGTCATCCACTTGGCATCTTCCGGCTGAAAACTCATTTCCATCGCATGAGACAGGACATCAACCAACGCAATTGACTCCACCTTTCCTGCCGATTTGGCCATGGTCTGTTGGGAGGCAATAATTTGCTTCATATGGCGAATATTTCTGACTAACCCCTTCATTTCAGTGAGGACGGTCTGCTGTTCTTCAACGAGATGAGCCCCAAGCTTTTCGAGAGAGGTCGGGATACGTTTACCCTTTGGATCTTCCGTGAGATAGGTCCCTAAGTCTTCTTGATGAGCATTCATCAGTTCCGCCATTCGATTCACGAGCGTCACGGAAGATTGATCCACCACCGACTCCACCATATTTGCCGCCACCGTCACACTCGTGAGTACATTGCCGATATTGTGCAAGACTGTTGAGGCCACATCCGCCAATTCAATTTTGTACGCCGCTTCGCCTAACTGGCTTCGAAGCAACTGTTGTTCAACGAGAAACTGCTTGCGTTCCTGCGCTTGCTTCAGCACCCAATTCAAGATGATCGAGGCCAACGTCTCATCCACACGATACCCAATGGCATCCTCAGCGATCTTGGCCTGGGCACTTGCCTTCTCGGCAACGCTCATGATCCCTAGGATTGCCGCCTTCTGACCGTCCTTTTGTAGGTGAGAGATGGCCTCCCACATACCTCCGCCTTTTCGACAATCAACAACAACCACATCGTACCGATTGCCCGCCGCAATTCGAGCCATACCATTCTCGACTGTCGTGACCCAATCGACCGAAGCCTGAGGTTTCATGGATGTCAGCACGGCGTGACATGCCGGAGAAAAATCCGGTTCATGAAAGCCAACCATTAAGACTGAAAGGGGTAAGGCTTGGAGAGAAAACTGGCAATCAGAAGGCAACATGAGGGTTTATTTATCGGTGACGAGTGCTATTAACCACGACCAAACCAGGTGCCCACTTACACCGACATGAGAGAAACAGGAATTCCCTCCTGGAATCACACCCCTCTTATCCCCGGCACAGGAAATTGGTCGGAATCCACGAATAACGTTGACGTATTGATCGAATTAGTTGGCTTTAACCGTTTCCTCGGCCCGTTCTTCTGCCCATTTCGCCAACAAATCTAACTGTGATTTGGCCTGCCGTGCCTCAGACCATCGTTTGGTTAGCGAATTCGCCAACTGCCAGACTTCAATGTTATCAAATGGCTTTCGGAGAATGAGTAATTTATCATTCTTATTCAATCGTTGAATCACATCCTCCCATGCATGATCCGAAAAGGCAGTACAGATCACCACTTGTAATTCGGGATCTTCCTGCCATAAATGCTCAATGGTCTCGACACCATCCCAACCGGGTGGCATACGCATATCGACAAAGGTCACTGCATAGGGCCGATCGGCCTTCATCGCCTCTTGGACCATTCGATAGCCCATTTGTCCTTGATCCGCACATTCCACTTCAAACTTTTCCACGACCTTTTGTTCTTCCACATCATCGAACAATTCGGCTCGGACTTCCTGTAACAACGACGTATCCATGGAGCGTTCCAAAATCTTTCGGAAATCATCGTGGATCGCGACATTATCATCTATCACCAAAATTCTGCGGTTCCCTTGTTCCATGTCCATTACCGTGTTTCCTCCATGTGAATAACTGGTAGATCAAGTGTAAAAATGGCTCCTTTATTCGGACCATCACTCCAAACCCGCAAGGCCCCACCAAGGTCTTTCGCCGCCAACGCACTGGTATGAAGATTCGGCAAGAGATCTGACTGAGATCCTAATTGGTGAGGCGAAAAGACTCGAGTGAGACAGTCCGACGCAATACCCTGCCCCGTATCTTCCACTTGCAAACGAACAAATCCGTCACGATCCGGACATGGCAAGACATGTAGGATCAAGCGCAGGGATTTCTCTGTCGCCTCACGCATGGCATTCATCGCATTCCGAATGAGATTCACCAAAATTGGACTCAGCTTGGACACCTCCAAAATGCCTTCACCCACAGAGTGATAATCCCGAACCACGGCAATCCCCATCCGATCCAATTCCCCTTGATGAGAAATGACCGCCTCATCCATCACGGCTGCAAAGTGAACCGTATCTTTGAAGCCTCCTGCCCGCTCGGGTGCTTGCCCCGCCGTGAGCAAATATTCCAGTTGTTCAAGATAATAATTTAGGGTGGTTAGTTCCGTGAGCGTTTGTAAATGAGTTTTCCGCAATTCCTGACTTAATTGCCCTAAAAATTGTGGGATTTTTTTTCCTTTGGGATCCTGTGTGAGATACCATCCCACGTTATCTTCGTGCGCCTCGAGCATATCGGCGACACGCCCAACATCCTCCACATGAAATTCTCGCAATTGATGATTAATCAGCCCTGCTGAGACATGTACGCTCGTCAACACATTCCTCATCTTATGAAAAACTGATTCTCCCTCTTTGCATGAGACAGAACTCGATTCCGCTTCTCGTGGAAACACTGTGGTAGTCGCCATAGGGATAATAGAATCTGCCAATTAAATCTTCATTGACATTCAACTGATCACATGAGGAACACCAGGCTCCTCATGATCCACGACTTTCTGGTATCCGGCCGAACCTCAGGGCACCGCCGCTAGCCAACCAAAAACCATTAACAGTATTACGGAGTAAATCGGTCATTCGGCCAGGAACTTTAAAGAGAATCCCTCAGCAAATTTTTGAAAACGTTGAAAACATGCTAATATCCATCCATTCTTCGTGATGATGCCTCCGACCCACACCACGGCACACGCTCTTCATTCCTAACATGTCGGAATCTCTTTCACTCTCACCAGCAAACGCGACTTCCTCCAGCGCCCTTCGCGGACTCCTCATTGCCCAATTCTTTGGGGCATTCAATGATAATGCTTGGAAACTCATGATCGCCCTCCTGGCCATCAAACAGGTGGCAACCTCTACCGGTCTTTCCGGACCAGCCTTTGAAATGGCGTCACAAACGCAAACAACCCAAGCATTCGTCATCTTTACCCTTCCCCTCATGGTGGTCTCCGCCTTTGCCGGAGTGTTTTCTGATCGTTTCAGTAAACGCACCGTGATCGTCCTGATGAAAGCCCTTGAAGTCCTCTTGATGAGCGCAGGCACGGCCGCCCTCTTTGTTAATCCTGCCGGAGGCCTCTTGCCCTTGTTCGTCCTTGCGGGCATGGGCGCACAAAGCGCCATCTTCAGTCCGTCAAAATATGGAATTCTGCCAGAACTCTTACCCCACCACCGGTTATCTTGGGGAAACGGGCAACTGGAAATGTGGACCTTCGCCGCCATCATTGGGGGAACCGCACTCGCCGGTCCATTACTCGACCTTTCAGGTCATCGGCCGTGGATAGCTGGATTAGCATTGGTCCTGTTCTCCGGGCTGGGGCTTTGGGCTTCGTTCATGATCCCTCCTGTGCCACAAGCCCGCCCGGATGGGGGGATTCGAGAAACGTGGCAAGCGGCTGTCGACGCTCTCCGCGCAGATCGCGTCCTGACCTTGGGTGTTCTGGGCTCCATTGCATTTTGGACGCTGGCAAGCTTAGTTGGGCAAGACGTCTTGGTCTATGCCAAAGCCGTCCTGCATCTATCAGATACCTATTCCGGCTTCCCTCTGGCGGCCTTTGGCGTGGGCGTCGGGTTAGGCTCCCTTCTGGTTGGAAAACTCTCGGCCACAAAGGTGGAATTGGGGTACCTTCCGTTTGGAGGCATTGGCATCACCCTCAGCTTAGGAGCGTTAGGCCTCATTAAACCTGGACTGGGCGGTACTCTATTGGGAATGGCCTGTCTCGGTCTTTCTAGCGGTTTTGTGGTCGTGCCTCTCAATGCGCTGATTCAATGGCGATCACCCTCCGATCGCCGGGGAGCCGTCATTGCCTTCGCCAATACGCTGGTATTCGGAGGCGTGCTCATGGGCTCTCTGGGGTGCGGATTGTTGGCGACCATCGGCTTGAGTGCCAGTGCTATATTCCTCGTCTCTGGGATAGGAAGTGCCTTGCTCACACTTTGGGCCCTGTACCAACTTCCCGAAACATTCATCCGTCTCGTGTTGGTCCTGTTCACCCACACCATTTATCGGCTCACCATCCTTGGAAGGGAGCACATGCCTCAAGAAGGCGGAGCGCTTTTAGTACCGAACCATGTGTCCTTCATTGATGGATTCCTGCTTTTGGCCACCACTGATCGGCCAATTCGATTTCTCGTCGATCAAATCTATTATGACAATAGATTCCTCAACCCGTTCGCGAAAATCATGGGTGCCATTCCCATTTCGTCCAACGGATCTCCAAAAGAAATCTTGTCTGCCTTGCGGGAAGCGGGACGCCGGCTGGATGACGGTGAATTAGTCTGTATCTTTCCAGAAGGCCAAATTACACGCACGGGCAATCTTTTACCCTTTCGGGCAGGGTTCACCCGCATCGTCAAAGGTCGGACGATTCCCATTATTCCTATCCATCTGGATCGGGTATGGGGAAGTGTCTTTAGTTTTATTGGGGGAAAATTTTTAGCCAAATGGCCGTCTCGCATTCCCTTTCCTATCACCATCTCTCTCGGTGAACCCCTCCCGTCCACGACAACCGGCGACGACCTTCGTCAAGCTATTCAGGAACTAGGGGAAGCAGCTTGGCAGGTGAGGAAGGCAACCTGCCGCCCTCTACATCACAGTTTTGTCTCAGCGATGCGTACCCACCCCTTCCGCTTTGTGTTTGGGGATGCGACCAAACCCCATGTTTCCTGTCTCCAGGCGCTGACAGGAGCCATTGCCATCGCACGAGCCTTGCGACCCCATTGGGACGGACAGCATACGGTGGGCATTTTGCTGCCCCCAAGCGTAGGGGGCGCACTGGCGAATATCGCCGCCACCTTGTCGGGGCGGACCACGGTCAATGTGAACTACACAGCCGGGCCTACCGGCATGGAATCGGCCTGCCGACAAGCGGGCCTGACCACCATCGTGACCAGTCGTCTATTTCTGGAGAAAGCCAAATTAGAATGTCCCGCGCACTTCACGCCCATATGGATGGAAGACATTCGAACATCCATCGATGCTCGCGCTCGACTCATCGCGTTTCTCCTCGCAATCTTTGCTCCCATTCGCATGCTGGAACGTGCCTGCGGTGCGATGACCCATCCTACCATCGAGGATTTAGCGACCATCATCTTCAGTAGCGGGAGCACAGGAGAGCCAAAAGGGGTGATGTTGAGCCATTTCAGTCTGGATTCCAATGTGGAAGGCGTCGCACAACTGCTGCATGTGGATAAACATGACCGCATTCTGGGCATCTTGCCATTCTTCCATTCTTTCGGTTATCTCGCGACCTTATGGTTTCCCAGCATCCATGGGGCCGGGGTGATCTTTCACCCGTCACCGTTGGACGCTGCAGCCATTGGCGACCTCATTCATCGCCACAAGGCTACCGTGCTGTTAGCGACTCCAACCTTTTTGCAACTCTATGTTCGCCGATGTACTCCTGAACAATTCGGCTCCCTTCGTATTGCCCTCACTGGTGCAGAAAAATTATCCGACCGCCTCTTGCTGGCTTTTGAAGAACGCTTTGGCATTCGCCCAATCGAGGGCTACGGAGTCACAGAATGTGCCCCAGTCATCGCGGTCAATTGTCCAGATTTTCGTGCAGCGGGATTTTTTCAGCCTGCTTCGCGACGAGGCACCGTGGGGCAGCCACTCCCTGGCGTGTCACTTCGAATTGTCGATCCTGACACCTATGAACGACTGCCTCTTGGCACTGCAGGAATGCTACTGGTGAAAGGTCCGAACGTCATGGATGGCTATTTGGGCCGCGAAGATCTGACCGCGCAAGCCATGCGCGAAGGATGGTACATCACGGGAGATATTGCCAAACTTGATGAAGACGGCTTTTTGACGATTACCGACCGGCTGTCACGATTTTCAAAAATTGGCGGGGAAATGATTCCCCATGGACGGGTTGAAGAAGCCTTGCACGAGGCGATTCACGCTGAGGGCATGATGCTCGCCGTCACGGCTATTCCCGATGAACGCAAAGGGGAACAACTTGTCGTGCTGCATATACTCGAAGAATCCTTGATCTCCAAGTTACTCGACACCGTGGCGGCCAGCGGCCTCCCTAATCTTTTTATTCCCAAACGGGACAACTTCATCAAGGTCGACCACCTCCCGGTCTTAGGCAGTGGGAAGTTGGATTTACGTGCTCTCAAACGCATCGCGCTTGAACGCTGTATCAAGCCGCAACCATCGCCATAGAACGACATGAAGATGTCCTCTCAATCCGGTTGAACACGATGCCCCTGACAGACGTTCCAAAAAAATCCTTAATCGATTGTCATGTCCATCTAGCCGCGTTACCGGAAGGCAACAATGGCTGTCTGATTTCCTCTTCTATGCTCAAAAGTCCCCTTTTCCGTTTCTTATTATGGAAACATCAGCTTTCGCCCAAGAACCCGGGCGCGGCTAACCGAAAATATATTCAAGATTTATTAGGGGAATTACGCGCATCATGCCATGTCCAGCAAGCCGTTCTGCTCGGCATGGATGGGGTCTACACCAACGAAGGCCGCATGAATCACCAAGCCACGGAATTCCTCATCAGCAATGACTATGTCCTTCAACAAGTCAAAGACTATCCCAACGAATTTCTCGCTGGAGTATCGATCAACCCACAACGGATTGACGCGATTGAGGAACTACATCGGTGCGCAGAAGCTGGAGCCGTGCTGGTGAAAGTACTGCCCAATTCCCAACAATTCGATCCCGGCCATTCCCGTTACCGAAAATTTTATCGAGAACTGGCCAAGCTGGGCCTCCCCCTGCTCAGTCATGTGGGGTATGAATTCAGCCTGATGGGTAAAGACCAATCCGTGGGCGATCCCAACCGCCTTCGCACCGCCTTAGATGAAGGCGCGACGGTGATTGCTGCCCATGCCTGTAGTTACGGGCTCATGGCTTATGAAAAGTATTACCCCACATTGTTAGAGTTTGTGAATCGTTACCCCAACTTCTATGCGGATATTTCGGCCCTTACCCTTCCCAACCGACTGGGCATGTTGCTCAAGCTTCGGCATCATCCAGAAATTTTTTGTCGCCTGATTTTTGGGACGGATTATCCCCTTTCGGTCTTTCATCTGCCCATGTGGGGGTTGACCAGTCTCTCTGCCATTCGTCACATGATGCGCACCACCAACCGCTTCGACCGGCAATACCTGGTCTGTCAAAACTTGGACTTGGGCTTCGATTCGCTTCAGGTTATCATCAAATCAACTCACTCCCATCTTCCATCAGCTCCCCTTCTTTCCCCTCATGCCTAACGCTTAACGCCTTTTTCCATTCCCTCTTTATTCCGTAAAGATCCCCTCACAAATAGCCGAATACCCCTATCAAGAGTGGCTCGAGATCATCCCTCAGGGAAGAAGTGCCATCGCCTCCAGATTGAATATCCTATTATCCATCAAGCCCATGTTTCCATAAGGAGAGTCTATTCCATGAGTCGTGTATTAATTACCGATGATTCATTACTCCAGCGAAGAACGCTTGAGGCCATCGTCACCGATGTCGGACATGAAGTGGACACAGCCTGTAATGGCCATGAAGCGCTGGAGAAAATTAAAGCCAACCCTCCGGACTGTCTGCTCTTGGACATGCTCATGCCTATCATGGATGGAGTCCAAGTCCTTGAACAGTTGGAATCTCTAGGAGTGAAACTACCGGTTATTGTCCTCACGGCCGATGTACAGGAATGGTTGAAAGATCGATGCCTGGAATTAGGCGTGAAGACCTTTTTAAATAAACCCGTTAAACAAGACCAATTGCAACAAGCCCTAGAAAACCTTTTCTCGGCCTCGATACCAACAAAGGCTCCGTGCTAATAATTAGCTTTCAGGTTAAGGCCCTACGAAAGGTCTGAATTTCCAAATGACATCAAAGAAGGAGCATACCCGCTGATGAGCCGAACTCTCATTACCGATGATTCATCAGCTCAACCCATCATTCTAACCAGCATCCTCCAAAAATTAGGACTTGAATTGGATACCGCCGTGAATGGGCAAGATGCTCTGGAAAAAATTGCCGCCAACCCGCCAGATTGCATGCAGTTAGACAACCTCATGCCAGTCATGGACGGGCTCCAGACGCTCGAAGCCTTACCGAGCCCGGAACATCACGGTACCCATCATTATGCTTACGGCTGATATCCAGGAATGGCTGAAAACACGATACCTTGAGCTTGGGGCTACGAAATTTTTGAACAAACCCATCAAACACACCCAATTACAGGAAGCATTACAAGAGATTCTCTCTACACCAGAAACGACGGAGGTCCCATGCAGATAAATCCGGAACAATTGGATGCGTTACAAGAGCTGCTGAACATCGGCGTGGGGCGAGCCGCTGGATCTCTCAATCAAATGCTGGAAAAACCCATTCGATTACACATCCCTTTTCTCCAATTGGGGAAAATGGAAGAGCTTTCTCAAGAAGTTCAGAAAATGAAGAACACCACATTGTCTTCCGTGCAATTACCTTTTAAAGGGACATTTTCGGGAACCTCTTGCTTACTCTTCCCTACGCAGAGCGCCAAAACCTTGGTCATCGCGTTAACTGGAGAATCAGAAGATCCTGACACCATGGATTCCCTCCGGGAAGCCACTCTCACTGAAATTGGAAACATCGTGCTCAACGGCGTCATGGGTTCATTAGCCAACGTCCTGAATCATCAAATCATCTATTCCGTACCGTTTTATCAAGAAACCTCCATACAGGGATTATTACAACCCATACCATCAGATTCTTCAGAAATTATTCTGTGGGCGCAGACTCAATTCACTATCGAAGAATACGATCTGACCGGGGATATCATGCTCATGTTCGGTATCCCTGATCTGGGACTCCTGATTAATGCCATCAGTGAAATGATGCATGCCACGACCACGCCTCATGCCTCAACTCGAATCACTTCTCAATCTTGAAATCCTGGACCACCTGCCCCAAGGGATTTTCATCCTTCGTCAGGATGGAACGATCGCCTTTTGGAATCACTGTCTCGAAGAGTGGACGGGAATATCAAAATCAGCCACGGTAGGGCACTCGCTTGTCACCCATTTCCCTCAGTTAGGTACCCCAAAATATACTTCTCGCTTTCAGCCACTGTTTGAAGGTGGGCCACCAGCGACCTTCGCGTCGCAGTTTCATCCACAATTTCTGCCTTGTTCCCTTTCAAATGGACAACCACGAATCCAGCAAACCATTGCTAAAGCTATTTGGGACGAACCCACTCAAGAATGGCAGGCCTTGGTTATTCTCCAAGACATTTCCGATCTACACCGGCAAGTCGCCGAATCCCAACGACTCCGGAAAAAGGCCCAAGCCGAAAATGCTGCACGGAAAGAATCTGAGGTAGCACTACAGGAAAGCCAAACTCGATTAGATTTGGCGGTCAATGGAACACATGATGGCATTTGGGATTGGATGGACGTCGCGCAAGACGAAGAATGGTGGTCTCCCCGTTTTTACGAATTACTGGGTTATACCCTAGGAGAAATTTCACCCAGCCTCTCAACATTTAAATCGCTTCTCCACCCCGATGATGTGGAACGAACAGTTGCCGCTGTGCAAAATCATTTTGACCAACATCGTCCATTTAATATTGATTATCGCCTTCGAACCAAAACAGGAATTTATCGATGGTTCCGCGGCCGGGGAAGAGCCTTACGGGACAAATCGGGTCGCCCCACGCGTATGGCCGGCTCAATTCAAGACATTACGGCCCGAAAGGAAGCCGAAGAGGCGTTCTTGCAGCTCAGTCGCCAGGCTTCACTCATTCTCTCATCCGCAGGTGAAGGCATTTATGGGTTGGACACCAATGGACTCGCCACGTTTGTGAATCCGGCTGCGGCAAAGATGTTGGGCTACGATTCCAATGAACTTACAGGAGTCCCCATGCATTTCACCATGCACCACACCAAACCGGATGGCACCTCCTACCCACGCGAAGAATGTCCTATGTACGCCGCCTTCCATGGTGGGATGGTGCATCATGTGGAAAATGAAATCTTGTGGTGCAAGGACGGCAGTAGTTTTCCGGCAGAATACACCAGCACGCCAATTCAAGACGAGCAAGGTGGTTTATTAGGTGCAGTCGTGGTGTTTAAGAACATCACCGAGCGAAAACAAAAAGAGGAGCAACTCGCAAAACTTTCGGAACGTCTTCAACTTGCAACCGCATCTGCCAAAATGGGCAGTTGGGACTGGGACATTATCAACAACGTTCTGCAATGGGATTCCACGATGTATTCCCTATATGGAGTAGCATGTGACCAATTTAATGAGGCCTATGAAAATTGGG
>JAQBGS010000362.1:0-4092 GCA_032128535.1 Nitrospirota bacterium | reverse complement strand
ACCCAGTTTCAAAATATCGAAGGAACGCTTAAGGAAATTCAAGGCAATGTGTATGTGGTTGAGGGAGAATCGACCCAGAAACCTATACGGGTGGAAGTTGGGCGAGATACGGCATTTCCCAACGGCCAGAAAGAGCCTGGTCAAATGTTACAGGGCTTGATTGCTACCAGCGATGGTCATGCCTTGATTATTCGGTAATAGGCAGAGTGCGATGCGTGCGGAAAATGAAGAATGCGGGAGGGTCGGGCATTTCAGGGAGTTCACTTTGTCACTTGGGGGAGATACGGTGAGAACTCTGAAGTGTTCGATCCTCCGCTATTTTTCAAAATATACCACAAATTGGAGGGAAGGCCAATGTTGAGGTGCGAATACTGTTCCCATGAATGTACCGTTGTCGATTTTGTGACGCTTCGAAACGTGTGTGAGCATTTCTACCTAGACTCGCTAGCCCAAAAGCACATCCCTTATGGGAGAGACAACCATCGCCCGATTTCAAAAGGGAGCGCAACCTTCGACGATTGTGGAGAGTTGCTTCATCACTAGTAATAAGGGCAAAGGTTAGAGCGTCGCGCTACGGGCGGCCTGTTCTTCCGCATGATAAGAACTCCGGACTAGCGGGCCGGATTCAACATGCATAAATCCTAGTCCTAACGCTTCCTGTTTCAGCATTTCAAATTCTTTGGGTGTGTAAAACCGAGCAACCGGTGCGTGTTCTCTCGTCGGAGGAAGATATTGTCCGAGCGTGAGCATCTCACAGCCAACCGTTCGAAGCTCCTTCATCACGGCCAGAATTTCCTTTTCCGTTTCTCCTAATCCAGCCATCAGTCCAGATTTAGTTCGGGCACCCATTTCTTGAGCCCATTGGAGGATCTTGAGGGAACGAGTATATTTGCCTTGTGGGCGAATAGAAGGAAAGAGACGTGGGACGGTTTCAATGTTGTGGTTCAGAATATCGGGATTCTTGCTGATGACGGTGGCCAAGTCCTCTTGATGGCCTTGAAAGTCAGGAATAAGGACTTCCACGGTGCAGGTTGTATTGACCTGTCGAATTCTCGCAATCGTTTCTGCAAAAATCGTCGCCCCTCCATCTGGTACATCATCACGATTGACTGACGTGATGACTGCATGCCGAAGCTTCAAAAGCTTGACTGCATCGGCCACGCGCTGAGGCTCTTCCGAGTCAAGCTCTAATGGGCGTCCGGTGGTGACTGAGCAGTAATGACAACGTCGGGTACAAATATCTCCAAGAATAAGAAACGTGGCCGTTCGATTATTCCAGCATTCCCACAAATTTGGACAGCGAGCTTCTTCGCAGATGGTATGGAGACGGTGCGTCTCAACGAGCTGACGAAGCTCTTTGTAATGAGGCCCGGGTTCAAGGTGAACCTTAAACCAGGGAGGAAGTGTTCTTTTCCTAGGAGGCTGCACCTTGGAATCGTGGAGTGGGCCAATGTCGGAAGTAGGAATAAAGGCCATGGCTATGGTTTGTTTCCTTAAAATTTTGTTCGTAGCAAACGATTGGCGGAAATTTTCGAGGCTCAACGGAATAGTCGACATCATACCATCTCAATCTAGACATGCCTACCCGAAAGCCTTTCCTGCAAAAGCAGCATTTTCGACGTTGCTCGAAAAGGAGCAGGCGGCTCAAAGTTGAAAGGGTATTTAAGGAAAAAATGAGGGGAACGTATTTCCGGGAGAGTCTACGATATCATGGGAGAAAAGTGATTGGCCCAATCAATGGCTTCCAAATAGAAATCGCGAATGACCGATGGGTCTAATTGAAGATGCTTGAGTTCCATCCAATCACCTTCTTCATATGACTTTACGCAAGAGAGGACCAATCCCATCTCTCCAGTTCCGTTAACCAGCGCCTCTTTAGTATCTTCCGGTAAGGGGAGTTTGTCGATAATGTCCTGCATCGACGATTCATACACGGCTTCTAAAGCAGACAATAGGCCCATTGTGAAGTATTTTTCCGGAGCCTGGGCTCTGAGCCTTTGTCCTAACCGCTCACACATTTTCGCACGGACCAAGGCCATGACCAGAATTTCAGTGGCTTGAGTTTGGCCACTGGCCATGATAATGAGCGTGGCCCAGGTGCGAATGCGGTCAATCCCGACCATGCATGCAGCTTGATCAATCGAGTCAACGCGTTTTGGAAGACCGACGGAGGCCGAATTGACATAGCGCAACACCTTATAACTCAAGGAAAGATCATTGCGAATATGCTCCACTAAACCCTTGAAGGGAATTTGTGGGTCCTGAATTTTCCCCATCAATTCTAGGAGAGCAATGCGATTGGCAGGAATTTCTCGTCCTCGAATGATATCCGGGCGAAAAAAGAAATAGCCTTGAAAATAATAAAACCCCTGTTTTCTGCAAATGTCATACATTTTCGGGGTTTCTACTTTTTCGGCCAGAAGGCGTACCGGAAAATCTCGTAACTGTGACACCTCACGTTGTAATTGTTCTTCACTTTTTCCGAGCACATCTACTTTGACGATGTCTGCGAGTTCGAGGAACGGAACCAAATGCTCCGCGTAGACAAAGTCATCGAGTGCGATGGTATAGCCTTGTTGTGAGAGCAAGGTGAGAGCGTCAATGACTTGCGGAGTGGGTTCGACATTTTCAAGGATTTCCAAAACCACCAGATTTTTTGGTAAGGCTTCACAATAGCGTTCCAATAGAAACTGCTTGGGAATATTGAGAAAGGCTAAATGGGAGCCCACCACATGTTCCAGTCCGATATCGAGGTAGGTGTTCAGGAGGACGGTGGCTGTCGCAACGTCTTCATCAACAAAAATGGCTTGCCCCAGCTCGCAATTGCGATACAACACTTCATAGCCAATGGTTTTCATTGTTGGACTCAGAATCGGTTGCCGTCCGACAAACACATCTCCGTATTGGGCAATGGTAGAATGCATATTTGCCCTTGATCGGGTAGGAGCAGGACTTGCCGTTGGCGAATGTTGTGATTCCATAAGGAGCCTTGCGATCAGGAGCCTCCGCGCCTATGCGAATTATTGTAAGCGAGAATTACTACCTGTATTGTCGGCAAACCGCATGAAACAGTTAAGGATTCCTAGGAAGTGCAAAGATGATCGTTTCAGCGACGAAGGGAAAAATCCCATCGGCCTGGTGTGTATCATGTTGCCCTTGCGGTGAGCCGAGGTGTGGTGGTTGAAAATTTCGCTCGATATTGCAGATTTCTTCGTGTTGATGAACGTTGTGTGGAGAGGGAGCCATGAGGTGAAGAGCCAGCGAAGAGTCATGGGATAGGAGGAAATGTCAGGCGAAATAGCGCCCTTAGATCTCAGAGGGAGTGGTGAGAGCCGTGTAAACTCAAGGAAGGCAAAGGGAAATTCAACATGCTTGTGAAAGAAGGCGTGCGCTCTACGCTTTTGCGCCGACGCTGAGATCGGTAAGCATCGGCGCGAGGTCCTCTACGCTGACAGGCCGACTAAAGAAATACCCCTGGTATTCCTCGCAATTTAAGCAGAGGAGAATTTCAAGCTGCTCCTGTTTCTCCACGCCCTCGGCAACCACCTTCAGGTTAAATTCATGAGCTAAATAAATCATCGCGGCTACTAATGTCTGGTCTTCCGAGTCGCGGGTCATGTCCATCAGAAATGAGCGGTCAATCTTCAATTCGTGAAGAGGAAACCGTTTCAAATAGGTGAAGGATGAATACCCTGTTCCGAAGTCATCCATGGAGATCCTGACACCCAAGGCTATAAGACTGTTTAAGGTGGCTATCGCTTCTTCGGCATTCTCCATCAGCAAGCTTTCAGTCAGTTCAAGCGTCAAATATTGTCTATCGACACCGCTATCCTTCAAAATATCACTCACTAACTCCACCAGATTGCCAGCATGAAATTGTTTCACCGAGAGATTCACGGCGACTTGAATCCACAGGCCTTGGGCCTGCCAACGTGCCAATTGAGCGCAGGCCTCTCTGAGCACCCATTCACCAATGGGCAAGATCAGACCAGTTTCTTCGGCCAACGGTATGAAGGAATCGGGAAATACGAATTGGCCATCAGGTTTTTGCCAGCGAACCAGTGCTTCGGCCCCCGTTATTTGACCGCTCCT
>JAQBGS010000361.1:0-8583 GCA_032128535.1 Nitrospirota bacterium | reverse complement strand
AAAGACCACGGACATCCTCGTTCTGCATTACCTCATTAAGCGTCTTCAGGCCGTGCGTGACGCTCCCCACGCTGCAATTGAAATGATCGTTAGCTTTGGTGGTGAAGGTGCGCTCTTCAGATTGAATCCAGAACACACAGCCCGCCGTCACTGTTCCCGTTCGCCCATCCGCACTCGGATCGGGCATCTTCCCCTCATGTAGGGGAACTCCTGTCGGTGCTTCTTGAGAAAATGTGATGGCAATTGGCGCATGTGAGAGCCCCAACGCCTGCTTTAATCGCTTTCCAGCTTGTTCCCAATTAACAGATAACATTTGAATGCCTCCAATATATCAATAGAATCATGTTCCGCATTGTAAACGGACCACCCGACAGGGGAAAGGCCCGATCCGCTCAATACGTGAGTAAGGGGTCTGAGTTGATGAAGTGGGATCATTATGAATTTAAAATGGATTCAAATAACCTGGAGGGCACGACGGTAAGATGTCAGAGACACCAAGAATCAGTCTCGTAATGGGGGGTAGACTGCGAGGGCAGGCGCACCGGCCCTAGTGCTAGGGATTGGGATAAATTATGATTTTGGAGGGTGGATGAAGGGTCAATGGGGAATTGCCGGCTCAGGAGCTAGACCGTAATACATCGGCTCTTAGGTGGTACAAGAGGGATCCTAGGAGGGGAACCTCACTTTCAACTGTTCACTAATGCTTCTGATTCTTGCGGCCGAATAATATTGATTGTGGGATAGGGGAGAAAAAGTCCTACCTTGACCTAACAATGGCAACCCCTATAAGCCCGAGGCCAAAGCTTCTTATTTTGAGAATCCACTTTTCTCAACGATAACCATACTATCTTATTATCTTTTTTGTGTTACGTTAAAATGAGGTTTTTCATCATGGAGAGTCCAACCGGTACAAGATGAGCCTAACGACCTCCTCCCATTTACAGCAGCTTGAAGCCGAAAGCATTTATCTCTTTCGGGAGGTCGTTGCCGAATGTGCCAATCCGGTGATGCTCTATTCAATAGGGAAGGATTCGTCCGTCCTGCTGCATCTCGCGCGGAAGGCCTTTTACCCTTCCAAGCTTCCCTTCCCTCTTCTCCATGTGGACACGACCTGGAAGTTTTCTGAAATGATTGAGTTTCGGGGGAAAATTGTTGCCGACTATGATCTTGAACTCATTGTGTATACCAATCAGAACGGTCTTGAACAAGGCATAAGTCCTTTGACTCATGGCTCGTCCCTCTATACGGATGTCATGAAAACCGAGGCGCTGAAGCAAGCGCTGGAGAAGTATGGCTATGATGCGGCGTTTGGAGGTGCGAGGCGGGACGAAGAAGCCTCGCGTGCCAAAGAGCGCATGTTGTCGTTTCGCACGTCGACTCATCGCTGGGATCCGAAGAATCAACGTCCAGAGTTATGGAATATATTTAATACTCGGGTGCGAAAGGGTGAAAGTCTTCGGGCCTTTCCGTTGTCCAATTGGACTGAGCTTGATGTGTGGGAGTATATCCAACAAGAAGAGATTCCTGTCGTGCCGCTCTATTTTGCGAAAGAACGGCCAGTGATTGAACGAGATGGCATGTTGGTGATGGTTGATGATGACCGTCTTCCCCTCCGGCCTGATGAACAGGCAGTCATGCGGTCCGTCCGGTTTCGGACACTTGGTTGCTACCCTCTTACGGGGGCGATTGAATCGACCGCCGCAACGTTGCCGGAAATCATTCAGGAGATGTCCTGTTCCCGCACCTCGGAACGTCAGGGGCGACTGATTGATCGTGATGCGATCGGTTCGATGGAAAAGAAAAAGCAAGAGGGATATTTCTAATGCTCCCCTCCTCTCGCGAAAAAGCTCACCACCTTGAGGCGTCTGGCGTGGCCGTGGCTGCACAAGGTTTGCTGCGCTTTATGACATGTGGCAGTGTGGATGATGGCAAAAGTACCCTGATTGGACGATTACTGTGGGATTCCAAATTGGTTTTGGACGACCAATTAGCCACATTGGAATCTGAAAGCAAGCGGGTTGGGACCCAACAGGGCGAAATAGACTATGCCCTGCTCGTTGATGGGCTACAAACAGAACGCGAACAGGGCATCACGATTGATGTGGCCTATCGGTTCTTTGCCACTGACAAGCGGAAATTCATCGTGGCTGATGCGCCCGGTCACGAACAATATACGCGCAATATGGCGACTGGGGCCTCTACCGCTGATCTGGCGGTAATCATGATCGACGCTCGAAAGGGCGTGCTGACACAGACGATGCGCCACAGCTATATCCTGTCATTGTTAGGTGTAACCCACGTGATTCTTGCCATCAATAAAATGGATTTGGTGGACTTTTCGGAAGCCCAATTTGACACCATTAAAACCCAGTATGCTGCATTCTCCGGGCCTTTAGGTTTCGATGAAGTCGTGGCGATCCCTCTGTCGGCGCTGAAAGGTGCCAATCTTCTTCATCCGAGTGTGAACATGCCTTGGTACCAAGGACCGACGCTCATGAGCCATTTAGAGACGGTCACGATCAACCGAGACGTGACGATCAAGCCTTTCCGAATGCCGGTTCAGTGGGTCAACCGACCACATCTTGATTTCCGTGGCTTTTCCGGAACCATCGTCAGTGGAGCCGTTCGGCCTGGAGATCAGGTCGTCGTGACGTCCTCCGGGCAAATGAGCACAGTAGCGCGGATCGTGACATTTGACGGCGATGTTGACTATGCCGTCGCAGGGCAAGCCGTCACCTTAACGTTACATGATGAAATTGATGTCAGTCGCGGCGAGTTGCTCAGTGACCCGCGCAGGCGTCCCATTATCGCTGATCAGTTCGAAGCCAAGCTCATTTGGATGCACGACGAACCCCTGTTGCCTGGCCGACAATACCTGATCAAGATGGGATTTCAGACAAGAACTGCGCAAGTCAGTGCGCTGAAATATAAGGTCAATGTGAATACCCTGGAGCATCTGGCTGCAAAAACCCTGGAATTGAATGACGTGGGCATCTGCAATCTTTCTTTGGATCATCCCATGTCCTTCGATCCGTATCAGGAAAATCGACACACAGGCTCCTTTATCCTGATTGATCGCTATACCAATGCGACGATTGCTGCGGGGCTGATCGACTTCGCTTTGCGCCGAGCCGATAATATCCATTGGCAATCCGTCGATATTCATAAAGCCGCGCGTGCAGGCCTGAAAGGGCAGAAGCCGTTCGTCTTGTGGTTCACCGGCTTGTCGGGTGCCGGCAAGTCCTCGATTGCCAACCTGGTGGAAAAGAAACTGAATTCACTGGGACGCCATACGTATTTGTTAGATGGCGATAATGTGCGGCATGGTCTGAACCGGGATTTGGGCTTCACCGACGCCGATCGAGTGGAGAACATTCGCCGGGTTTCGGAAACGGCTAAATTGATGGTCGATGCCGGTCTCATTGTGCTGGTCTCATTTATCTCGCCGTTTCGGAGTGAACGAGAGATGGCTCGCCTTATGGTAGAGGATGGGGAATTTCTGGAGGTGTTCATCGATACACCCTTGGAGGAGTGCGAGCGTCGAGACGTCAAAGGCCTCTATAAAAAAGCACGGGCCGGAGAAATCAAAAATTTTACCGGCATTGATTCTCCCTATGAACGTCCGGACGATGCAGAATTGATTATTGAGGGGGCAAAAGTGACGGCAGAGGAGGCGGCCTTAATTATTGTTCATGAATTGAAGCGCAAGGGGCTCTTGGCGTCTGGCTGATGGAATTTGTTCTTGGGATGGAAGATCTCTGAAGGTTTCATAAATAAAGGGAAAGTTCGAAGATCCTATGAGTTGCCTAATTGAGCCTGAATTTTCTGACAGACGTACTCCGCAAACGGTAAGGAACAGGTAAAAGCGGGGGAAACTGCGTTTAAGACATGCATGGATCGCGAGTCACCTTCAAGAACAAAATCCATTTCAAGCTTTCGTTTTTTGGTATCAAGTAATTGCGCACGAATACCTGGCCTTCCCCAGGTCTCGTATCGTTCAGGGGTAATCCCTTCCATTAAGGAAGTGGCGAGCTTGACTAAATGGGTTCGGGAATACTTTTGAATTTCTTCAAACGCCAATCGTTTAAAATCAAATTCTGAAAACATGAACAGTCCTGCCTGTCGAACCAGCACATCTACGAGTTCTGAAAATTTAAAATTCCCAAAACTTTCATATTGTTCTCGCCAAAAGGCGGGAATGGCCGTTGGCCCAATTTTGGCTTTTCCCTGAGAGGTCACGGTCACATGCACCCCCAAAAAAGGATTTCTCAAATCGGGAACAGGGTAGACATTGGTTCGTATGGTTCCAGGCGGTTCATTTGAATAGAGATAAAGTCCCTTAAATGGGAGGATGCGATAATTCTCAGAAAACCCAAAATCTCGGGCAATATGATCTGCGTATAACCCTGCGGCATTCACGATATACCCCGCCTCATAAGAGTCTTTGCAGGCATGGACCACCGCACCTAGTCGGGACTGATATCCGCTCTCATAATGAATGTCCACCCCTTCCAGTTGAGCATCTTTCACCATGGCGGCCACCACCTCAGTAGGATCCACTGTGGCCGTGGTTGGGGAATACAGGGCTCGCTCAAAAGTTTTGACCCGTGGTTCAATTTCCTTGGCTTCAGTCGCGGTAATTTCTTGTAAGGAAATGTTATTGGCTTTTCCTCTTTTGACGAGCTCATCCATCGCTGAAAGCTCAGTATGGTCTTTTGCCACTACCAGCTTTCCGCACTGATTAATTTTTATGTTCTTTTCTTGGCAGTACTGGCGAAGCCGCTCATTGCCCTGTCGCGTTAGCTGGGCTTTTAAGCTATCGGGTGAATAGTAAAATCCTGCATGAAGTACACCGCTATTGCGGCCACTGGCATGCAATCCACAGGCTGATTCTTTCTCGAGAATGACGATGGATGAATCTGCATAGAGATGTTTTAATTGCCGAGCGATACTCAGTCCGATAACACCTCCCCCAATGATCAGAAAATCTGTTTTACGCATAATGATTAAATCCTCCCACCCTAACTTTACGGTTTATGGTTTTTAGGATCTATAAGTGCGACAGAGGGAGCGGATAGTTGATGTAAATGCGAATGGATTGTATTTCTAACTATCTAAGATGAATTCGAATAGCCAGAAAGAGACCACTGTGAAAATAATGTCAAAGATGACCAGCAGATGAAGCCATTGGGAATAAAAGGCATAGGGGTCGCCATTCAATGCGCCTCTGGTGGCTTCGACGGCGGCGATCATAACTGGAACAGCTAATGGCAACAATAAGACGGGAAGCATGACTTCTCTGGCCCGAATTTGCACGGTTAAGGCGGAAAAGAGGGTGCCGACTGCGGATAAGCCCAATGTGGCCAGGAAAAAGACGAGGAATAGCATGCCGACCGCTTCCACCACTTCCAGATTAAAAAAAATGACGAAGAGGGGGAATAACAGAATTTCCACGGCGAACATAAACAGAAAATTGGCTGCCACTTTCCCGAGATAAATAGCCCCCTTGGGAACGGGACTCATTTGCAGGGATTCTATGCAATCGTTTTGTAATTCTGAAGTAAAGGATTTGCCAATTCCAATAATGCCGGTAAAGGTAAACGCGACCCAAATGATCCCGGCAATGAGTTGGCGTGCGGCGTCCTGGTCCATAGCAAAGCTGAAGCTGAAGACCAGAATGACGATGAGCGCGAAAAACAACATCGAGGAAATGGTCTCTCGCGTTCGCCATTCGCTGATAAGGTCTTTCCAGACCACCCAATGAATTGTGCTAAGAAAGGACATGGGCTTGTAACTGTTCGGGAGAAAAGAGTTGGAGGCGTCCAGCTTGCAGAATGCCACCTTCGGTGGCGATTTGAGCGGCCTTGGTCCGGTCATGCGTGGTCATGATCACGGTTCCACCGCGTTTCATGGTATCGTGAATGAGTTGATTAGTGATCACTACCCCACCGTCATCCAAGGCGTTATAGGGCTCATCCAGCAATAAGAGTTTGGGTTGAGCCAGAATCGCTTTGGTGAGGGCCAAGCGTTTTTTCATCCCGGCGGAGAATTGTCGTATCTTGAGATTGCCATAGGCTCCAATGCCGGTTTGATCTAAAGCACGTTTCAAGTGAGAAGGCTCCGGCTTTTGTCCTCGTAGAGCTAGCGCAAATTGTAAGTTTTCAGTGGCACTGAGTTCCTCATAAAGATGGGAGCCATGTGCGATAAACAAAAGGATGGCGCGGACGGAATCTTTCTGTGCCACCCCGTCTTGCCCAAAGATGGTAAACTGTCCTCCAGAGGGCGCTTGCAGTGTGGCCAGGATTCGAAGAAGGGTAGTTTTTCCGGCACCATTTGGACCAAACAGTGCAAAACAGGCCCCCGAATTAATCGTGAAGGACATCTCCTCAAAAATGCGATAGAAGCCGTAGGCTTTTGAAAGACCGGTGACTTGAATGGCGCTCATGCGTGTTGGTGGTGAGGATCGGAAGGTTCGGTTCGTAGTCTACGGATTGTGTATCAGGTTGTCTAGAAACTCCTGATGGATTTTTTAAAGGAAATCAAAGCTGTTAGCGGCGAACTCCATATAGGAAGCTTCATTGACGATGAAATTCTTAGGATCATATGATAAAAAAAAACGCGGGGAAATTTTACGATTGGTTTCTTGGATGTTTCGGAATCTCAATCCGACCTTCATTGCGGATGCGTCTGGGTGAAAAGGGAACGCCGATGACAAGGATGTTCAGATGGGTGGTATTGATACTCCTGGCTGCCCTATGGGGGTGTGATTCTGGATATTCCGAATCTCCAATAGTCGGAGAGGAATCTGCGCAGACGGTGGCCTATAGCCGTCCTGCTATTAATACGCCAGCCCCCGCGTTTCGATTGATGGATTTAGATGGCGCCGTCCATTCCTTACCTGAATACCAAGGAAAAGTGGTGTTTTTGAATTTTTGGGCGACCTGGTGTGGTCCCTGTAAAGTGGAAATGCCAGCTATGGAAACCTTGTATCAGGCGTTTCGTTCTCAAGGGTTGGAAATATTAGCCGTGTCGGTGGATCAACAAGGGGCAGCAGTGACGCGTCCGTTTAAGGAAGCGATGGGGTTGAGTTTTCCCATTTTACATGATTCGGATTATCAGGTGGGACTGACCTATGGTGCCAGGACTTTGCCTATGACCTATGTGATTGATCGCCAGGGGATCATCCGGCAGCGGGTATTTGGAGCCCGAGACTGGGATAGCCAAGAGGCTCGAAAGCTGATGCGTGAAATGCTTGAAGAGCCGTATCGGGCGCCTTCCGAAAGAATGTAATCTATGGACTCTATTAGCCAAATTTCGTTATTCGCCGCGTTTAGTGCGGGGCTGTTGTCCTTTATCTCGCCGTGCGTTCTGCCATTGGTGCCCTCGTACTTATCCTATATCACCGGGTTGTCCGTTGAAAATTTGGCGAAGGTGGAGGAACGTGAGCGGTTTAAATCCGCAATTTTGCTGAACGCGCTCTTATTTATTGCAGGGTTTTCAACCGTGTTTATTGCGTTTGGCGCTTCGGCGAGCCTAATAGGCCAGGTGCTGTATGAATATCAAGATATTATCAGAAAAGTCGGCGGCATTCTGGCTATCATCTTTGGGTTATATCTCTTAGGGATTTTGAAGCTGAATTTTTTTATGACCGAACGCCGTTTGGTGCACTTCGAATCGCGTCCTGTGGGATATCTGGGTTCCTTTTTGATTGGGACGGCGTTTGCGGCTGGCTGGACACCCTGTGTCGGGCCGGTTCTTGGCACCATCTTGGCCTATGCCAGTACCACAGAGTCGATGTCCGGCGGGGTCATGCTGCTCTCGGCCTATTCGTTTGGGCTAGGCCTACCCTTTTTCTTAACGGCCTTTGGAATGGATACGTTTTTGAGCTACTTCAAAAGCCTTCGAACCTATCTTGGTGGGGTATCTTTTGTAAGCGGCGGCCTCTTGATCCTTGTTGGCGTTATGATCTTCACGGATTCCGTGACCCTCTTCACCAGTTTCCTCGAACGAAATGGCATCGGTTGGTACATTGGGCAATAGCCTGATGATTCATCCTCTAATGGGGTAAATTCGAATTAATAGGGCCCTTAGCTGCTGCGCCTTCGCGGAAATTAATTCGAGTCTGACCCCTTTACTATACTAAGGAAAATCAGGGCTAGCACCATTCGCCGGTTTTGCAGGCTTTGTGATCGGTCGGTAATGATGTGGAGGTCGTTATAGGTTGGATGGGCTGAGGGGATTGAGAATCGCACCACGCGCCGATGGCGCAGGAGGATGTCGAAGCCGGTTGTTCATTTGATAGAGCGGTTTGAGGTTTCTTCGCGGCAGTATCCGGCAGAATGCCAGCATTGGCGAACACAGCCGTATCTGGATTTAGTGGAGGCGTCGCAGTCGCAGATGCTGAGGGGAGACTCGGAGCACGTTCCCGAGGCAATGGATTGTGGAAAAGCTTAGCCAACAGCGTTGGATTTTCTTCCTGAAGTGAGGCTAATAGTGATTGTGCTGATGAGTGATAGGGGCTATTGGGATAATGATTGATGAGCGCCACGAGCCAATCTTGGGTCCATTCTTCAATCCCCAAAT
>JAQBGS010000360.1:0-17911 GCA_032128535.1 Nitrospirota bacterium | reverse complement strand
AGCTGGTTTCCTGTGGCGAAATTTCTGGTTGTGTTTGGTGGAAAAAGATGTGCGGTTCTAGGAGATCGCGATACCAATACCCCAGGGCTCCAGCGACGCCAAGTACAACGATAAGGCCTATCGTGATTCCGATTTTTCCCGAGATTCGACTATGGTTGCCCTGATGATAGTCCCTGGGCTTCTGAGGGCGTTGAATAGGTGATGCGTTTTTGAGCGGCAACTCCGCTGAGTTGGATGCCTGAGGTTGTGCAGGGCTTGATGCCGATTCTTTGATGATTTCTGCCGGTTCTGCCGGAGCGGGAGCTTGTACTTGAGCCGCAGCAGAAGGTAAAAATGCACTTTTTTTATTCAATGGGAGCTTGGATAGTTGTTGATTGATAATGGTGAGGACATGGGTCGCATCTTGTAAGCGTTCTTGAGTCTTATTGCGGGTCATCTGGCGGATAAGGTCGCAAATGGCTTCTGGAACGGTATCAGGAAAATCAAACGTTGGATCAGCTTGGTCGAACGCCAATTTCCCCATAATGGAGGTTTTTGGCAGTCCGGCATAGGGCACGGTGCCGGTGAGCATTTCGTACATCATGAATCCCAGAGAATACAAATCGCTACTGAGGTTGAGGAGCTCCCCCTTTGCAATTTCCGGGGGAAAGTATGGTAAGGGCCGTAGAAGTTCTTCGTCGCCATTCGATAAAATATCCATCAAAATCCACGATAATCCCAGGTCCATGACTTTGATTTGACCTTGTGGGCCAACCAAGACATGGCCGGGATGAAGGGTTCCGTGGATGATGCCTTGGAAATGGGTATGGACAAGGACTTCCGTTATCTCCCGAGCCAACATGAGCATGTCCTGGACGGATAGCGAGCCTTTGTCATGAATGATCTGTTGGAGGCTGGGCGCATCGAAGAATTCCATGAAAATGACGGGGGTGTCGTCTTCTTCTTCAACTTTAAAAATTTTAATGAGGTTCGGGTGATCAATCAGGAGAAGAGGCTTGGATTTATCGATGAACGCCTTTCCCTGAATCAAACGACCGTTAATATGAGAATGATAAATCTTAATGGCGACTTCTTGGCGAAGCCCCATATCATACCCGTAATAAATCGTGCCGGTTTGCCCCTTGGAAATTTCTCCCTGAACTTCAAATTTTCCGGCGAATAATTGTTTTTTCTTGAGAGTTTGCATGATGAAGTGTTGCTTTGTGAGCAGTAGAAATGGGTGATTCTCACCTCAGTGAGACGCAATGTTTTCCAGTATTGACAGTAGGCCTATGGCCTTCCTGCTCATCTTGTCGGAATGGGGCAGAATTTTCTTGAATGCCGGGAATTCCTTGGCGTTGCCCACTTGGTCGAGCGACCGCCGGAACGGCAGGAAATCATGTTGAGAGGCGAATATGTAGGGCTTAAAGAATTTTGAGAGATTGTCCAACCTGTTGAATGCCCTCAAGCGCTGAATCGATCTGTTCAACGGAGTGCTCGGCCGTCACGGTGACTCGAAGACGACTTGTCCCTTTGGGGACGGTGGGTGGTCTGATGGCTGGGATGAAAATGCCTTTTTTTCGTAGCTGCTGGGACATCTCCATAGCAACCTCGGGATCATTCACAATAATGGGGAGAATGGGGCTTTGTGTGTTGGTCAGATGGCAGCCTATGGCCCTTAACCCTTGATACATGTGCTCACGGTTCTGCCAAAGTCGGGCAAGCCGTTCCGGTTCTTGCAGAAGAAGGTCTAGGGCTGCTTGGGCGGCTGCAGCCATAGCGGGTGGTGGCGCGGTGCTGTAGATGAATGATCGTGCGGTATTGATCAAATAGGCGATGAAATCGTTCTTCCCAGTTATGAACCCTCCGCTCGTGCCCAAGGCCTTGCTCAGCGTTCCCATATGAAGGATGTTGGCAGATTCTTCCCCCCAATGCTCGATGGTTCCGCGTCCTGTTTTCCCCATTATTCCTGTCCCGTGGGCATCATCCAGGAGCAGGATGGCTTCGTATTCCTCAGCGAGACGTGCTAGCTCGGGTAGCGGTGCAAGGTCCCCGTCCATACTGAATACGCCTTCGGTCACAATGAGTGTCGGGCGGTTCGGCGCCCGTTTAGCCAATAATGTTCGTAGATGATCCATATCGTTGTGATGGAAAACTCTGAGCGTCGATTGGCTTAAGCGGCAGCCATCAATGAGACTGGCATGGCACAAGCGGTCGGCCAAAATAAGGCCCTCTGGGGCAATCAGGCTAGGAATGATGCCAATATTCGTGGCATAGCCGGAGCTCAATAACAGTGCGGCCTCTGTCTTAAAAAAACGGGCAAGAGCCAGTTCAAGGTTATGGTGAGGAGTGAGCGTTCCAGAAACTAACCGGGAAGCACCGGCTCCCACCCCAAATTCATCAATAGCTTTGCATGCGGCCTGTTTCAAATGGGCGTGATTGGCCAGTCCTAAATAATCATTTGAAGCAAATTGGAGGGTGTTTTGCCCGTTCAAAGACATTAATGGTCCCGAAGGGGAGTCGAGGATCGATATTTCTCGCAAGAGATGGTCTTGGCCTAATTGTTGAAGAACGGTCTTCCACATGATTAAAAAGGCTCCATTTGAGGATTTGGGTGGGTGCGAGGCTATCTCCCCTTAATATTCCGTAATTGCACAAATCCTGCTACAATAGTTGTTGACTTAAAAAAACCACAACGATTACCATTACGTATTTATTTTTGAGGGATTCTGTCTATTTGGGGAATGCTTCTTTTGTGGGATACCCTCAGGATAAAACTGGACGGATCAAGGAATTTCGTTTTCGCGGAGTATCTTTCAACAGTCTTTTAATCAAAAGGTGAATCCCATGCAACTGACCGGTGCAGAAATTTTTCTCGAATCATTAAAACGTGAAGGCGTGGATACGATTTTTGCCTTGCCGGGTGGCGTGGTCTTGAAAATTTTTGATGTGCTGCATCAGCAAAAGGATATCAGAGTTATTCTGACCCGTCATGAGCAAGGGGCGGGGCATATGGCGGAGGGCTATGCCAAAGCCACCGGAAAACCTGGTGTGGCCTTAATCACATCTGGACCAGGGATGACCAATGTGATCACGGCATTGGCTGATGCCTATATGGACTCCGTGCCAGTTGTGTGTTTTTCCGGGCAGGTACCGACTGGGATGATTGGGAATGATGCCTTTCAAGAAGCTGACAACACTGGCTTGAGCCGTCCCTGTACCAAGTACAATTTTTTGGTCAAAGATGTCAACGATTTAGCCCAGACTATTAAAGAGGCGTTTTATCTCGCTTCGACTGGAAGACCTGGCCCGGTGTTAGTCGATATTCCCAAAGATATTTCAATGAATAAGGGAGAGTTTCATTATCCCAAATCCGTCTCGATCCGTGGCTATAACCCGACCTATGAGGGAAGTAAATGGAAAATCAAGCAGGCGGCTGATGCGATCATGAAATCAAAGCGGCCGATTTTGTATATTGGTGGCGGGGTGCAATTTTCCGGGGCATCTGCCGAAGTCAAAGAACTGGCGGAAATGACGCATATTCCAGTGGATATGACGTTGATGGCCTTAGGCGCCTTTCCTGGGAATCATCCGTTATCGCTTGGAATGTTAGGGATGCATGGGACCTATGTGGCAAATATGGCCATGCATTACTCAGATCTAGTGATTGCGGTGGGTGCGCGATTTGATGATCGAGTGACAGGGAAAGTGTCGGAGTTTTGTCCGACCGCAACAGTGATTCATATTGATATTGATCCCACCTCGATTCGGAAAAACATTCACGTGGACATTCCCATCGTCGGGGATTGCAAACGAGTGTTGATCGAACTGAATAATATTTTGCGGGCTACGGTAAATGGCAATCAAAAAGAACAGCGGAAGCCATGGTGGGATCAACTTGAGGCCTGGAAGCAGGCGCATCCATTGGCGTATAACCAAGAGCCGGACGCGCAAATAAAACCACAATATCTGATTGATCGGTTGTATGAATTGACGGCTGATCGTGATCCGATCTTGTCCACTGATGTCGGCCAGCATCAGATGTGGGCAGCCCAATACTTTAAACTCAACAACCCGCGGACCTGGTTGACGTCTGGTGGATTGGGAACCATGGGGTTTGGGTTTCCCGCTGCCATGGGCGCTCAAGCCGCCTTCCCGAATCGGCTGGTGTTATGCATTGCTGGAGATGGCAGTATTCAAATGAATACGCAAGAACTGGCCACGGCTGTGATTGAGAAGTTGCCGGTCAAAGTGTTTGTGATCAATAACCGCTTTCATGGCATGGTTCGCCAGTGGCAGGACTTATTCTATGAAGGACGATATGCCTCCAGCTATCTGGGCAATGTCCCGGATTTTGTCAAATTAGCGGAAGCCTATGGTGCTGCGGGAATTCGTATTGATAAGGTTGGGGATGTGGATGCTGGCATTCAAGAAGCATTGTCTATTGATCGGCCTGTGTTTGTTGATGTCCCGGTCTATCAATATGAAAATTGTTATCCCATGATTCCGGCTGGAGGGAGCAATCATGAGATGCTTTTAGAGGATCCTCCGGAATTAAAGAAACCCAAATCCACGCATAAAACGGCTGCTCAAGCAGATTCAGATACCGTATTGACGGCCTAGGTAAACAGGAATTATGGAACACATTATTTCGCTAACAATAGAAAATAAATTCGGCTCGTTATCTCGTGTGGCTGGGCTGTTCAGTGGACGAGGGTTCAATATTGAAAGTCTTTCTGTGGCTCCGTCGTTAGATCCCTCGGTCTCCATGATGACCATTGTCACGAATGGAGACGAGCGCGTGATTGAACAGATTATGAAGCAGTTGAATAAGGTCATTGATGTCATCAAGGTGGTGGATATCAGCGAAAGTGAGTTTGTGGAACGTGAGACGGCATTGATTAAGGTGCATACTCGGCCTGAAGATCGTGCGGAGGCGTTGCGCATTGCGGATATCTTTCGAGCCAATATTCTGGATACCTCTCCGACGAGTTATACCATTGAAGTGACGGGGGATGTGAGAAAGGTCCAAGCCATTATTAACTTACTACAGCCGCTTGGCATTAAAGAATTGGTGCGGACCGGCCGGATTGCGATCGTCCGAGAACCTACACGTCCCGCGCAAGCCCAACCCCGACCGCTTGCGAAAGCGAACTAATCAGAACGACCCACTCGGCTTTGATACAACGGGTGTTCCGCCAATTGATGGTGGCGGAGCCTAAGCGGTCTTTTCTAAATTTCCATTTGAGGAGTGCATGATGAAAATTTCTTATGAAAAAGATGTCGATCCACAAAGCTTGGCCAAAAAAACTGTGGCCGTCATAGGGTTTGGGAGTCAGGGCCATGCCCATGCTCTCAACATGCGAGATAGCGGTATTCGAGTGGTGGTTGGCTGTCGGGAGGGTGCATCGTGGAATAAGGCCGAGGCCGCCGGTTTGAAGGTGATGCCCACGGCCGATGCCGTGAAAGATGCTGATGTCGTCATGATCTTAGCGCCGGATGAACGCCAAGCGGCCATTTATAATACTGATATTGCCCCGAACCTTAAGCATGGGGCCTATTTGGCCTTTGGGCATGGGTTTAATATTCACTTTGGTCAGATCCAACCGGATTCTCATGTGAATGTGTTTATGGTTGCCCCCAAGGGTCCTGGGCATCTGGTTCGGTCGGAATATACCAAAGGGACTGGGGTGCCATGTTTGCTCGCTATTCACCAAGATCCGAGTGGCAATACGACAAAAGTCGGGCTAGCCTATGCGAGTGCCATTGGTGGGGCTCGGGCGGGTGTGATTGAAACATCCTTTCGCGAAGAAACTGAAACTGATTTATTTGGTGAACAAGCGGTGCTCTGCGGGGGACTGACTTCTCTTATCCAGGCGGGATTTGAAACGTTGGTGGAAGCGGGCTATTCACCAGAGATGGCCTATTTTGAATGTTTGCATGAGGTGAAGCTGATTGTGGACTTGATCTACCAAGGCGGCATTGCCAACATGCGCTATTCCATTAGTACGACCGCGAAATATGGGGACGTCACACGTGGGCCTCGAGTAGTGACGAGCGAAACCAAGCGAGCAATGAAGCGAATTTTACACGAAATCCAAACCGGGCGATTTGCCCGAGAATGGGTGCTGGAAAATCAAGCCAATCGTCCGGTCTACAATGCGCTCTTGAAAAAGGGAGAAGAGCATCCAATTGAAGAGGTTGGAGCACGTTTGCGGGGCATGATGCCATGGTTGCAAAAAGACCAACTCGTGGATAAGCAGAAAAATTAATGAGACCGCACACGCATGGCTGATCAGGCGAAGGGTATTCCCGTCGCCAAAGAAGGCATTCCGTTTATTGTCATTGGTGGGCTTCTCACCCTTGGTGTTTGGGCAATGGGAGGGGTATGGTCGACCTGTTTGTTAGGGTCATTTACCCTCTTTACCACATGGTTTTTCAGAAATCCTGCCCGAACGATTCCCCCAGGTGAGAATATGGTCGTCTCGCCAGGTGATGGGACAGTAGTGGCAGTGGAACAAGAATTTGAGCATCGATATTTGAAGGAACAAAGTATTCGCATCAGTATTTTCCTTAATGTATTTGACGTCCATATCAATAGAATGCCCGTGAGTGGAAGTGTGGAAGATATAGTCTACCAACCCGGAAAATTTATGATGGCTAATCTCCCCGAGGCGTCCATTGGGAATGAGCAAAATGCGTTAATGCTGCGTCGACCAGACGGTGTCAAAGTGTTATGTGTGCAAATCGCCGGATTGATTGCTCGACGCATTGTGTCTTGGGTGGTGCCGGGAGAACAGGTGGAAAAAGGCGAACGATTTGGGCTCATTCGATTTGGATCACGGATGGATGTCTACCTTCCTCAATCAAGCACGATTCGAGTCCAGGTTGGTTCGAAAGTGAAAGGCGGATCCTCAATAATAGCGGAGGTGCCATGCGCGGAACCTTCATGAAGCAACCACGAAGACGACGAGTGGTCTCCCTGATTCCCAATATCTTGACCACTGGGAATTTGTTTAGCGGATTAGCGTCGATCCTTTTTGTGTTTGGAGGAAATTTTGAGGCTGCCGCCATCGCCATTTTAGTGGCCATTGTCTTTGATGTGTTGGATGGCACAACGGCGCGCCTCATGAAAAGTACCAGTGACTTTGGATTGCAATATGATTCCCTGGCAGATGTCGTCTCCTTTGGGGTGGCCCCAGGCTTGTTGGTCTTTGTCTGGGCGCTTAGTACACCGAAGATGCTGGGGGCGGCTGTCATGTTTGCGTTCGTGGCCTGTGGCGCACTTCGCTTGGCGCGGCACAATGTTCTGGCCACTACCAATAATAATGCGAAGCCATTCACTGGGCTTCCAATTCCTGGCGCGGCAGGCGTCATTGCCACGTTGGTCATCTTTGATCATCATGTGGTGGCGTTGGGTGAAAGTGTTAAACCAATTCTTGGAATTGTCCTCACGCTTTCCTTGGCGTTTTTGATGGTGAGTACGTTTCGGTATCGCAGTCTGAAGGAATTAAAAGCGCAGGAGCATCACCATTTTAATTATTTAGTGTATGCGGTGCTCATTCTGATGGCGGTGTTGGCCTATCCTCAGGCCATGTTGTTTGTGGTTTTTACGGTCTATGCGCTGTCTGGAGTCGTCGAGCAGGGATGGAAATTCGTTGCTGGTCTGACGGGAGAGAAAGCCGAAACTGACGTCACATCGGATGAGTTTCCTAAGTAATTGAGTATGAAAAAGAGAACAATAAAACAAGGTAGAGAACCTCAGCGAGGAGGGCTCCAATCATGACCCGAATGATTCGGATCTTTGATACAACCTTGCGGGATGGAGAGCAGTCCCCAGGCGCTAGCATGAATATCGAAGAAAAGCTCCTTGTGGCGAAACAATTGGCGCGCTTGAATGTGGATATAATCGAAGCGGGGTTTGCCTTCAGCTCGCCAGGTGATTTTGAAGCGATACATCGTATTGCCCAAGAAGTCGAAGGTCCTGTGATCTGTAGCCTGGCTCGAGCCAAGCCAGAAGATATTGACCGGGCCTGGGAGGCCCTCAAAGGTGCGCCTAAATGTCGTATCCATACCTTTTTGTCGTCCTCTGATATTCATCTCAAGCATCAGTTTCGGATGACTCGCGACGAAGCGCTGAAGCGAGCCGTCGAGATGGTTCGCCATGCACGAAGCTATGTGGCCGATGTGGAATATTCTCCCATGGATGCCACGCGTTCTGATATTTCATATCTTTGCGAAGTGGTGGAAGCGGTTGTAGAAGCGGGAGCCAGTACGGTCAATATTCCGGATACGGTGGGATATACCACGCCACAAGAATTTGGCGAGCTGATTCGGACATTGCGCGAACGGGTTCGAGGTATGGATCAGGCGATCATCTCAGTTCATTGTCATAATGATTTGGGTTTAGCTGTGGCCAATTCCATGGCCGCCATTCATGCCGGAGCCGGGCAGGTAGAATGCACCATCAACGGCATTGGAGAACGGGCCGGAAATGCCTCCTTGGAAGAAATTGCGATGGGATTGCGCACCCGCAAGGATTTTTACCAAGCCGACACCCAGATTCACACGGAAGAAATTTCTAAATCCAGTCGCTTGGTGAGTCAAATCACTGGAATGCTCGTGCAGCCGAATAAGGCTATTGTGGGTGCAAATGCGTTTGCCCATACCTCGGGGATCCATCAAGACGGTTTGCTGAAAGATAAAAATACCTATGAAATTATTCGTCCCGAAACGATCGGGTTAACGCAAAGCCGTTCAGTAATGGGGAAATTGTCGGGTCGCCATGCCTTTCGGGAAGAACTGGCAAAGTTAGGCTACACCCTGTCTGAGCAGGAGCTGCAGGAAGCCTTTGGACGATTCAAGCGATTAGCGGATCAGAAAAAAGAATTGTTCGAAGAAGATTTGGAATCCATTGTCAATAAAGCGGTGACCAAAGTTCCTGAACGTTTTTCATTGAAAGGATTACGAGTGGAGAGTGGGTTGAATGTGCCCCCGACGGCTACCGTGGAACTTCTCATCAATGATCAATTCGTGAGTCAAACTGGAAGAGGTGATGGACCGGTAGATGCGGTCTACCGTACGATTGCCTCCTTAACGGAAACGAAAAGCCACTTGCGGGCCTATATTGTGAAAGCCATCACGGGTGGCACCGACGCGCAAGGAGAAGTCTCCGTGCGGGTCGAAGAAAATGGGGAAGTCGTGACGGGCCATGGTTCGGATACGGATATTATCATTGCGTCTGCACAAGCCTACCTCAATGCGCTCAATAAATTAGCCGATTTAGTGGAACGTCATGCCAGGGCTGAACAAAAAATCGGGTTGTGTTAACGCGGAAAATCCGTTCCACGACATTCCAGTAAAGCACAGGTCCCTGCCCCTTTCTTCATTTCTACAATCGGATTGTTCATCATTGTGTGTAGGAAATACATAGGGATCGTTTGTCGCGATCCCGCAATTATTATTGATTTTTATTTGGTGGAGGAGTGATGAGTATACGAATTGCGGTGTTATCCGGTGATGGCATCGGTCCTGAAATCATGCCACAAGCGATCCGAGTGTTGGAGACCATTGGGCAAGTTTGTGGGCACACGTTTGAATTGACTTCGGCGCAAGTTGGGGGAGCCGCCATTGATGCGACAGGATTTCCGTTACCAACAGCAACGTTGGAATTAGCCAAAGCCAGTGATGCGGTCCTTCTCGGGGCTGTAGGCGGTACGAAATGGGAAGGACTGGAATATGAGCGGCGACCTGAACGAGCGCTCTTAGGATTGCGTGAACAACTCGGCCTCTTCGCCAATCTTCGACCCGCAAAAATGTATTCGTCTTTAATCGAAGCGTCCAGCTTGAAGCCGGAGGTCATTGATGGGATAGATGTCCTCGTGGTCCGTGAGTTAACCGGCGGGATTTATTTCGGACAACCGAAAGGCATCGAAAAAACTCCGACTGGGTATCGAGGGTTCAATACGGAAGTGTATACCACGGAGGAAATCCGTCGGATTGCCGTAGTAGCGTTTGAGGCCGCGAAAAAACGACGAGGGTTGGTGCATTCAATCGACAAGGCCAATGTCTTGGAGTCTTCAGAACTGTGGCGCCGAGAGGTGATCAAGGTGCATGAGAATTTCGCGGATATCGAATTGCGTCACATGTACGTAGACAACTGTGCGATGCAATTGGTCCGCTATCCCAAACAGTTCGACGTGATTGTCACGACCAATTTGTTTGGTGATATTTTAAGCGATGAGGCGGCTATGCTCACCGGTTCGATTGGGATGCTTCCCTCAGCAAGCGTGGGTGCGACGGTCGGGATGTTTGAGCCCATTCACGGCAGTGCCCCGGATATCGCAGGGAAGAATCTTGCCAATCCTATTGGGATGATCGCTTCCGTGGCGATGATGTTGAACTATGCCTGTCATTTACCCAAAGAAGCTCAATTCATTGAAGCGGCGATTCAGAAGACGCTGGAATTAGGATATCGAACGAAGGATATTGAAAGCCCTGGCACGACACTCTTGGGCACTCGAGAAATGGGCGATCAAATTGTGAAACAGTTGAAAACACTCGTTTCATGATGGATCAATGCCCAAAGGGAATGTTGTCGACGGTGGCTGGGAGCGGAGAGCCGGGTTACCTTGGGGATGGGACCCTGGCCATCACGGCTTGTTTGAATGAACCTAAAAACCTCTGCTTCGATGCTGAGGGGAATTTATATATTGCCGATTCAGAAAATCATGCCATTCGTCGTGTCATGCGCTCGACGGGGCTGATTGAAACGGTGGCTGGCTCCATTCCTCACCAATCAGTTCGTGCCGAAAGTAGTCCCCCTCCCGTTGTGAGTGAGGAGCCAGCTGAAGAGATCGATCCTCTGGCCGATGTCGACGATAGCCCGGAACGAGCGTATACCCAAACACCAGATCTCAGCGGGACGGTTCGGTATGTGGTCGGACAAGGAATGGGAAGGGATCGCTTCGCGGGAGATGGTGGATTGGCCACCCAGGCCTTATTGAATTTTCCGTCGGCGGTTGCTGTCGATCATACCGGGGCATTATTTATTGCGGATACGTTGAATCACCGTGTTCGTCGAGTGGATCCTCAGACCGGAGCGATCCAAACGGTCGTGGGAACAGGACAGACCAAATGGAGTGGTGATGGTGGCCCAGGTATCGCCACGACGTTGAATGAGCCCGTGGCGTTGGCCATCCATGGAACGCATCTGTACATTGCCGATCAAAGTAATAATCGTATCCGCATGCTCGATCTTGAAACACAGGTTATGACCACGGTGGCTGGAACAGGGGATTCGGGCTACAACGGCGATGGCATGCCCGCAACGGAGTCGGGGTTAGCTGGCCCGAGTGGTTTGGCCCTTGATGCCGAAGGTAACCTGTACGTGGCCGATACCTTTAACGGGCGGATTCGGAAAATCGACAAGGACACGGGAATCATCTCAACGTGTGCAGGGGACGGAGCAGAATTTCGCTATGAACGGGGAGCCAATGAACGAGCCACCGCATTATCCCGGCCCTATGGAATTGCGATCACCGCAGAAGGTTGTGTGCTTATTACCGACTCAGATAACCATCTTCTCAGGCAATGGGATCCGCAGAAAAAAGAAATGAGTCTGATCGCTGGAACTGGCCAAGCGACGTTTTCTGGTGATGGAACGGTCCCTTCCGAGAGCGCACTGAACTTTCCCTTTGGCGTGGCCGTTGATTCATTGGGGAATGTCGCTATTGCGGATACTTTTAATCATCGCATTCGCTATATCCGGGCATAAGAGTCTGACCATGAACATGAAAAAAACAGCCTATACCGTTGCGGTTGTTGGGGCGACTGGAGCTGTAGGAACCGAAATGATTCAAGTTTTGGAGGAGCGCGGGTTCCCTGTTGGAGAATTGATTCCCTTGGCCTCGGCTCGATCGGAAGGGAACGAGGTGACCTTTCGTGGTCAGGATATTCCCGTAAAGATCCTTCAATCTGATTCCTTCAAGGGCGTCGACCTGGCGTTGTTTTCGGCCGGGGCCAGTGTCAGTACAGAATTTGGCCCGATCGCGGTGAAAGCTGGAGCGATAGTCGTCGATAATAGTTCGGCATGGCGGATGGATCCCACTGTCCCGCTGGTCGTCCCTGAAGTGAATGCGTTGGCCCTCGACAAGCATCAGGGGTTGATAGCGAATCCCAACTGTTCAACGATCCAAATGGTCGTGGCTCTCAAACCCTTGCATGATGCGGTGAGGATCAAACGGATTGTGGTGACCACATTCCAGTCTGTTTCGGGAACCGGGAAAGAGGCCATGGAAGAATTGGCTGAACAATCTCGGAAGTTGTTAGGGTTGGGAGAAGCGTTCGCTGAAGTCTATCCTCATCAGATTGCCTTTAATTGTTTGCCTCACATCGATGAGTTTTTGCCCAGCGGGTATACGAAAGAAGAGATGAAAATGGTTCATGAAACACAAAAGATTTTCGGCGATTCTTCCATACAGGTGACGGCCACCACGGTTCGGGTGCCGGTCTTTGTGTGTCACGCCGAGTCCGTCAATATTGAAACCGAACGAAAACTGAGTGCGAATGAGGCGAGGGCTCTCTTGTCCGTAGCCCCTGGCGTAAAAGTCTATGATGACCCCACTCGTAATATCTATCCCCTGCCTATTGATGTGGTTGGCACGGATGACGTGTATGTTGGACGCGTCCGGGAAGATGAGTCGATCCCCAACGGGTTAAATTTATGGATTGTCGCCGATAATTTACGAAAAGGCGCAGCCTTAAATGCGGTGCAGATCGCTGAAGTTCTCTTCCGGTGATAGAATATGACTGATAGGGAAACGATGAGAAACTTTTTTGGTGGATGCCTATCATGCGTGGGTGGAAAACGTCTGTGAGAGGGCGGTTAAATCTCCTTGTCAGTTTGGTATTCCTCTTTTTATCTTCCGTCCTATTTCCAGTTGTAAGTTTTGGCAACGATGAGCATGCCATACGGCTTGGGTTAACCGATTCGGCCAGTATTCTCTCCGTCCATTCTTCCTCTCCTTTTATTCTGAAGCTTCCTTCCGGTAAACGGTTCAGTATTTCAGATAGGGTGACGATCCAGCTGCAAGGAGAAGCACTGCTCCTGAATAATCGAGCGGTCTCGGCCTCAACCGTATCCGTGCAAGGCGGGGATGGCGTCTTTCACGTCAAGGTTCTTGCAAGTGCTAGCAATACTTCAGCGAAGAATTCTCAACAAGAATGGACGGTTCGCGGACCGTTAGACATTCAATACGTCCCATCCGGGTTAGCCGTCATCAATCGAATTAATCTTGAAACCTATGTGGCAGGTGTGGTTTCAGGGGAAGTCAGCCCCAAGTGGCCGATTGAAGCCTTGAAAGCGCAAGCGGTGGCCGCTCGCACCTACGTGCTCTATAAGCAGGTTGAGAATCAACTGCAACCCTTTGATGTGTTCGCCAGCGTCCAAGACCAAGTGTATCATGGCCACGCCCCGCGCCAGGATTCGGTGCTACAAGCCATTGCAGATACCAAAGGGCAGGTGGTGACATATGATCGTCATCCTATTTATGCCGCCTATTCCTCAACAGCTGCCGGTCCGACAGAAGATGCGCTCTACGTGTGGGCGTTAGATTTGCCATATTTAAAAGGGGTGGATTGTCCGTTTGATGACCAAGCTCCACGCTATGATTGGCGGACCGCATTTACGTTTGATTATCTAGAGCACCAGTTGCGACAAGAAGGCTATGATGTTGGCACAGTGGCCACCCTCACGCCGTATACGTTTACCCCCTCGGGTCGTGTTGATCGAGTGCGTTTGTTGCATTCTCGAGGAGAAATCATTTTGCGAGGACAGGATCTGCGACGGATTGTCGGATATTCAAAAATTTTCAGTACCAATTTTTCGATCAAATCAGTGGGAGCCGAAGTCGAGGTGGTTGGCCATGGCGCAGGTCATGCGGTCGGTATGTGTCAGTGGGGGATGCGGGAAATGGCTGAGTTGGGCTATGACTATCAATCTATCTTACGGCATTACTATCCTGGCACCACGCTTCTTCCGTTAAGCCGGGTCAATCTCACTCCTTCAGGCCAACCCTGAAAGACCCCTTATTGGGTTGGCCATGAATCTCTCCGATTTTCATTTCCCGTTTGACCCTACCCTTGTCGCGAAACACCCAATTCATCCCAGAGACCATGCGCGTTTGTTAGTGCTCAATCGGCATCAAGGGCAGATTGTGGATCGTCAGGTAAAGGATCTTCCTGAGATTCTTCAGCCTGGAGATTTGTTGGTGGTGAATGACACGAAAGTCATTCCGGCCCGTCTGTTGGGGAAAAAAGTTCCAAGCGGAGGGCGCATTGAAATGTTGTTCGTCAAAGCCATCGATGCCACACATGCTGAAGTTCTCATGAATGGCCGGGTAGGGATAGGGCAACGCGTCGAATTTCAAGGCGCAGGACAGGCACAAGTGGTGGAAAAACACCCCGGACGAACGGTAATTCATTGGCTGGGTCCAGATTCCTTACAAGCGCATTTGCAGCAATATGGGGCGCTGCCCTTACCACCCTATCTTAAACGAGAGCCCGTTGTCGGTGACAACGAAGATTATCAAACGATGTTTGCCAATGTTGAAGGCGCGGTGGCGTCGCCTACAGCCAGCCTGCATTTTACGCCATCCCTCATACAAGCCCTATCAGATAACGGCATCGGTTGTGCCACGATTACGTTGCATGTCGGTCCTGGCACGTTTCAGCCCGTTAAGAGCGAGGTGGTCGAAGAGCATAAGATGCATGCGGAATGGTTCGAAGTCTCAGAGCATGTCGTCAAACAGATTCAGGAGGTTCGCCAACGTGGAGGAAGGGTTGTGGCTGTAGGAACGACCGTGGCCCGTAGTTTGGAATCAGCCGCCAAGGCAGAGAGAGAAGTCCGGTCTGGGTCTGGAGAAACTCAACTGTTTATTCTTCCTGGGTATCAGTTCAAAGTGGTAGATGTGTTGATGACCAATTTCCATTTTCCGGAGACCACCCTGTTGATGCTGGTGTCAGCGTTCGCAGGAGTGGAACTCATTCGGGACGCCTATGTCCATGCCATGCAGGAACGTTACCGGTTGTATAGTTATGGCGATGCGATGCTCATTCAGTGAAAAGAAGACGTAAAGGGTAAGGCGTAAAGCGGTAGGGGGTTAAGAGTAAAGGAAATTGGAAAGTAGGTTGATGCCTTTCCCTATTTCACGCCTGACGTTTTACGCTTCACGACGGAGGATCTACAGCAGTTCCTGGTGAATCGTCACATCGCCATGGGTGCGTAAGGCAGCTTGAAAGGCTTGCATAGCCCGCTGTTTCTTTTGCATGACGAATTGCATCTTAATTTGTTCAAACATCTTCATGTCAGGCTCGGCGCCTTCCAAGGATTGACGGGCGTGGAGGTCCTTCACTTCTTGAAGTTCAGCAGGAGTGAGGGTCGTGGCTTCAGACACGAGCAGCCTGGCTTTTTCAATGAGTAACTCCGTACGGCGTTGTTCCTCATATTGATGGGGCTTCATACGGTTGGCGGCTAAAAGACGTTGATAATATTCCGTATCAAACACGCCGTCTTTTTGGAAATCTTTTTGGTTGACGATGGCATCGTGGAGTTCTTGGGCAGAGACGGCCAGTCCGAATTCATCGGCCAGGACTTGCCAGGATTTGTTCGTGATTAAGCTGTCGATCGCTAATTGTTGGAGCATGTCATCTTTCACATCATTTTGTTTGAGTTGGTCGCGATAAAATTGGTACAAGCGTTGTTTGGCCCGAAGGTATTCTTGCTTGGTCACCGAGTAGGGTCCGACAGTGGCCACCGCATTCGGTTGGGAGGCCTCATATCCATACCAGCCCATGCCAATGACGAAGGTGACCGCAATGACAAAAATAACCGCCTTGATAACCCACGGAGAACCTTCTCGAATAACTCGAATCATGTGCGTTTCCCCTTATAATGAATTCACTACGTCAAGCAGAGTAAATTTTACGGAGAGGATGGTAGAAAGGCAAGCAAAAGTCTTGTGCGATGGCTGCTTTACAACCGACAGAGAGCATGGTAACAACAGACTCCGATGGGTCAAGGGGAGAATGTCGAATGAATCACCAAAGAGAGGTCGTGAAGATCAATGAATAAGGTACGGGTACGGTTTGCCCCGAGTCCCACAGGGTTTCTCCACATTGGCGGTGTGCGAACGGCCTTGTTTAATTGGCTTTTTGCGCGACATTCCGGTGGAACCTTTATTCTCCGCATCGAAGATACCGATCGGGATCGGTCGACGGATGAGGCGATTCAAGTGATCATGGACGGCATGAAATGGACCGGTCTGGACTGGGATGAGGGGCCAATCCGGCAAACGGATCGCTTGGACCTGTACCGGGAAAAGGCCATGGATTTGTTCAAGGGAGGGCATGCCTATTGGTGCGTCTGTACCCCTGAAGAATTGGAAATCAGAAGAAAAGAAGCGCAGGCCAGAGGCGAATCCATTAAATATGATGGGCGATGCCGGGAGCGTGGGATTTCTGAGCCAACCGACCCTGCGGCGTTACGGTTCATTACGCCTCAAGAAGGCCAGACGGTTCTCCATGATCTCATTAAAGGCGACATAGTTTTCGACAATAGTGTTTTAGATGATCTCATTATTCTACGGTCTAATGGCTATGCCACCTATAATTTCTCGGTTGTGGTAGATGATGGACTCATGAACATTTCGCACGTCATTCGCGGAGACGACCATGTCAACAATACCCCGCGACAGGTCCCCCTTTTTGAGGCCTTGGGCTTTTCAGTCCCTCAATTCGCGCATCTCCCCATGATTTTGGGATCGGATAAAGCGCGACTCTCCAAACGGCATGGCGCCACTTCGGTCTTGGCGTATCAGGAAATGGGCTACTTGCCGGAAGCGCTAGTCAATTATCTGGTGCGCTTAGGCTGGTCGCATGGAGATCAAGAAATTTTCTCCATCCAGGAAATGGTGGAACACTTTGATTTTAAACATGTGCAATCGTCGCCGGCTGTTTTTAATCCGGAAAAGCTCAAATGGGTGAATGCGCAATATATTCGGAACAAGGAACCCAAACACGTTGCAGAGGCGCTCACGCCGTTTTTGCAAAAAGCAGGGTATGATGAGGCTGCGATAGCCAGAATTCCCGGTGGGGTCGAGGCCTTAATTCCTCCCTTGCGAGAACGATCAGAAACCCTCTTGGATTTTGTGGAGGGCGCGGCTCCCTATCTGGTGGAATCCATGACGATGGATGAAGCTGCCGCGACCAAGCATCTTATTCCGTCGATTGCTCCGATCTTACAAGAATTCGCCGACTTGGTTGAGGTGGAATCAGATTTTTCTAAGGAAATGCTGGAGCGTATGATGCAAGGTCTGGTCGAACGGCAGGGATTGAAAATGGGAAAGGTGGCGCAACCCCTTCGTGTCGCCCTCACCGGGCGAACTGTCAGCCCTGGCATTTACGAAGTCATGGCGCTATTGGGAAAAGACCGGACCATCCAGCGCATTCGCGCTGGTGCCAAACGTGCCCTGCATAACTAAGACCTTCAATTTTCTTCTTTTATTCTTGGTCCCTCTTCACAAAGGGCAAGGGGTTTCGGATCATACAGAATATAGAGCTCCTCGCTTTTTCATGGGAGTCCCTGCAATGCTTGTCTCCCAAGGATTCGACGCCTGTCGTCTGGCCCAAGGGAGGGACGTTCTCATCAGCTGGCGGGCCTTGTTTGAGCGGAGCGAGTTGGTCCGCCCTCCGCAGGCTGGTGTCCCTCCGCTCCAATGAGGCCAGACGGGGCGTCACTGGTTTTGGGTCCTTTTGCCGAAACAAAAGGATCTCGGCTGCCGGGCCGAAACCCGGCAACACCAAAATCACGTTGACACGAGAGTGGGATCCAGGAGTGCGATACGTTCACCTGCCAACGCTTGTTGACTGGCAA
>JAQBGS010000359.1:0-3430 GCA_032128535.1 Nitrospirota bacterium | reverse complement strand
CGATACTAGTTCATGCAAAGCAGAATACAAAGGAAACAACGTGGATCACTGGTTTGGGTGAATGAACATCAGCGGATCACGATGCTACATCAGATTGGTCGGGTGCCCCTTCCCGAAAAAGGCGAACATGTCGGAAGGCGTGGGCGCAATGCCACGGGTCAGAGTTGGTCTCTGATCGGTGGGCTATCGAAGGAATGTAAGTGCAAGGGGCAACGTCTACGTCAGAATATTCCGGGCATTTTGACGTAACGAAAACTTTCAACTACGCCCGTTAAGGAGATGCGCTATGGTAAATCAAATTAAACGTTTCATGAATGATGAAGAGGGAGCTACCGCCATTGAGTACGGCTTATTGGCTGCTTTGATTGCCGCAGTGATTGTGGGTGCTGTGACAGCCGTAGGGACTGCGCTCGACGGTACGTTCAATTCAATTGCTGGGTCGGTTTCGACAGCCAGCTAACCCCCCCCCAGTATTTGGAAACGCCGTTCCCGATGCAACTCATCGGGGCGGCACTTCCGCGGGAGGCCATTTCTGAAAGCCAGTGCCGTGTTGATGAATGAAGGGACGTGAAGGTCAGATAAGAAGTAGCGGAGGCCAGCATCATGCAGACAATTATCCTGAATTACTGCCAGATTTGCTTAAAGGACCTTCTTCTGGATGAAGAGGGTGCCACGGCCATTGAATACGGGCTCTTGGCCGCGCTCATCGGTGCCACACTGATAGTGGCTCAAGGTGCTGTGGGAACAGCACTCGGGGCTATGTATACGGTCGCCATGGGAGTTATCACAGGGGCTTTGGGGAGCTAGATCCCTCAGCAATAGCTGGTGCGGGATCCGATGCTTTTGGGATGGGAATGTCGGCAGAATTGAGAGACACGGCCTAGTCGCCATTGTAAAACCATTAAGACCCATTGTCAGGTGAGGCCATCCGTGGCCGTAACCCCACAGGAATAACTACTGAGCGAAGTCGAAGCGTCGAAGTGACAAGCATCACCATTTAGCCAAATAGGGCAAAGAACTATGAATGTCTACTTGAGTCAACGATTACAAAAACTGAGGCAATCAGAACGGGGCACTGCAGCGATAGAGTTTGCCCTCATCTTGCCGATTCTTGCATCACTCGTATTTGGTGTAATCGATTTTGGACGCATGCTCTGGTTTCAAGAAGTTCTGGTCAATGCCACGCGTGAAGGGACCCGACAAGGCACCTTGTTTTTTGCCGGGAATGGCCAAGCCGAGATTCAAGCGGTGGTTGCCCAGGCCCTGACGAATGGAGGAGTCCCAGCCGCAGGCTTAAACGTCGCGGTCACAGGGGTTGGCACCGGCACGGGGAATCCCTTGCAGGTGACATCCACAATCCCCTGGTCGTTTTTTGTCATTGATAAACTCGTGCCAGGAATCGCGGCGAATCAACTAACGGCCAGCGTGACAATGATGAATGAATAATCGAGGAGGCTGGATCATGTCTGAATGTTACACATCAAAGGTGGTAGGGGCGAAATTGAATCAACGGGGAGTGACCGGTGTTACCGTCGCCCTGGTACTTGGAATGATGGTAATGATGGCCGCTTTTGTCATTGATATCGGCCATGCGTTGGTTACGAAAAATGAATTGCAAAATGCGGCGGATTCCGCCGCCTTAGCTGCAGGACGGCGATTGGGGCTGATGTATATGGGCTGGCCCATCCTCCAAGTGAAGGATCCCAGCTATTCCTTGACCACAGCCGATCAACAACCCATTGTTGATGCGGCCAAAATTTTTTCCCTGCAGAATAGGGCCTCGGATTTAGCGAATGTGGCTCTACTGGCCAGCGATATTGAAATTGGTACCTGGGACTTTAGCGTGACTAACCCGACCTTTGTCCCGACCCTGATTCAACCCAATGCCATTAGAGTCATAGCCAGACGAGATAGCACGAATGGGGGAAATGGCCCCATTTCCACATTTTTTGCGGGGGTTATTGGAATTTCCCAGATGGAAGTGAGTGCGGTATCGGTCGCTGCGCTTTCAGATGCGGGAGGGGTCGCGCCTCCAGGGAATAGCAACGCGCCATTTGGCCTGGACAAAAAAATCTTTGATACCAAATCGTGCACCGATGATGTTAATTTCTCGCCAACCCAAGATTCCTGTGCCGGCTGGCATTCATTTACGACAAGCCCGACGAACAAAACCACGATTGAAGGGCAACTAAACGGGCTGACTTCTGATCCGCCCACCTTTATCAGCCCAGAAGTGACTCCGGGACTGACTGAGTTCAACTTTTCGGGTGGAGAAATTTCCAATTTATTTGGCGATTTGCAGGCCCTCAAGACTGCTAACGAAGCATGGGATACCGTTGATGGGCGTATGGAATGGAATATTAATATTCCTGTCTATGATGATGGCAGCTCGGGGCCTTGCGGAAACCCAAGTGGGGCCATCACTATTGTGGGCTATGCCCAAGCCTCGGTCTATTATGTCGGGAATGGGGGATCTGATAAGAATATTAAGGCGCAAATACTGTGTGACGGAGTCTTTGATGCTGCGCCCAATCCTAATCCGGGCGCGGGCCCTGCCTTGCCCTGGGTGCCGTTGAGTCCGTATCCCCGCCCGGTCAGTTAATGGGGGGTGTGGCCACGAGTTGAGATAATTTAGGTCTCTCCCTTCTTTTCTTCCCCTAGGTTGCTCTGGCATAGAGATAGCCTAGGGGAATTTTTTCCTACCCCTCCCTCGCACATCCAACTGAAAGTTTCATAAGAGGCCTGCTGATCCTTCTGCTGCCATTGCGCTTCTTGCGGAAATCGGCTTGTCAGTCGTGTGTTGTTGGACCTGCGGATACGTACCCCATCTTTTCTGGTTGCTTGAAGACATAATTTTTAACAAATGGACTTTAGTATGACGGCACGGAATCCGAAAGTAAGGAGTCTGGGGCGCAGAAATGTTGGAAAATACTATAGAGATCACTAATTAGGACGGGTAGATATCTGATAGGACTTTAGCCAGGGAAAGGGTAACCCTCGGAATAGACATGGAATCTTATCTTCTGATCATTGGATTAGCTTTGGGATTGGTCATTGCGGCAATTACGGATGTCCGGTCGGGTCGCATCCCTAATTGGTTAACATTATCCTTAGCAGGATTTGGTCTGACCGTACACACGATGTATGACGGGTGGAATGGACTCTTCTTTAGCTTGGAAGGTTTGGGCCTTGGGATTGTGTGTCTCCTCTTTTTCTATATCAAGGGTGGGATGGGTGCAGGAGATGTGAAATTGCTGGGAGCCATCGGCACGTTCCTTGGTCCAGGCCAGGTGGTGTTTGCGTTTGCCTTCGCAGCCATGTTGGGGGGGCTCTATAGCCTCGCGCTGTTGTTTAATCAAGGTGGCCTGCGACACGTCCGGGATCGGGTGTTTCTTCTTCTTTCGACTTTGAGGGTGACTCATACCGCGCC